>CAIXRH010000131.1 GCA_903921785.1 uncultured Pseudomonadota bacterium | reverse complement strand
CGCCTCGGGCTGGTCGTCAGCAACCCGCCCTACGGCATCCGCGGCGCGTCGATCGCGGAGGACCCCGACCGGGCCTACCGCGAGAAGATGGCCTACCACTACTTCCTCCGCCGCGGGCTCGATCTGCTGGCTCCCGACGGGCTGGGCGTGTTCCTGATCCCCGGCGGCTTCCTCACCAGCCGCACCTCGCAGTTCGTGGCGCTCCGCGAGAAGGTGCTCAAGCGCCACCACCTCGCCGCCGCGTTCCGCCTCCCGAGCATCAACGAGAAGCGACGCGAGGCGATCTTCCCCGGCGCGATGCTCGTGACCGACATCCTGTTCTTCCGTGCCCGTGGCGGCCAGCTCGACGCCATCGACCACGCCGACGAGGCCATCGTCTCCGGCGGCTACTTCAAGGAGTACCCCCGGCACATCCTCGGCCGCGAAGTCGGCGACGACCACGGCGAGGACGACCAGACTGCGAAGCCGCGCTGGGGCTACCAGGTGCAGGGCGAGTTCACGGGCCTGCCCGCGCTCGTCGAGCGCCCGATCTGCGGCGACTGCAAGGTCATCGCGTTCCCGTCCCGGCAGGCGGCCGACCCGACCACCAGCACCGGCCGGGTCGGCGTCACCCGCGTCACGGAGGCCGACGTCGCGGACCTCCCGCGCGAGCTCGCCAGCTCGGTCCTGCTCGGGCTGCGCGTGGACCGCTACCTCGCGCTGGTCGCCGCCGAGAACGCCGAAGAGCCGCCGATGCTCTGGCCGGAGCTGAACGCCGGCCTGACCGCGTGGCACACGACCAACGGGAACCCGCACGCTCTCCTCGAGTTGGTCAAGCTCGCCCGCGGCGGCAACACCGGCGCCGAGCGGTTCCTGTCCGCGTTCGACCGTGCCGGCCACATCATCGACGGCCTCCGCCGCAAGCCGCCCGTGTTCGAGCCCCGCTACAACGGCCGCGCCGACGACGTGGTCGCCCAGGCCGAGCACCTGTTCCGCGCCGCGCGTCGTCTGTCGCTGCGCGAGCTGCTGGACTACCACGCCTCGCTCGGGGGCCCGTTCGCGCCCGACCAGGTGCGCGCGAAGGCGCTCGCCGCTGGCTGGTGCCTCGACGGGGACACCTTCGACGAGTTGTTCCCCGCCGAGGTGTACCTCTCGGGCTCGCTCTGGCCGAAGATGGACCGGGCGATGGCGCGTCCCGACGACGCGCAGGCGAAGGCCCAGGTCCGGCGGCTGCTCGACGTCATCAAGCCCGCGATCTTCGACGACATCGAGGGCGTGTCCGCCCGCCAGGGCTGGCTCCCGCTGGAGCTCGTCGCGGAGTGGGTGAACGCGACGTGGACCGGCTACGACCCGGTCGAGTTCGTCCGCCAGGGCGGCCTGATCGCGCCGAAGGGCTGGCAGTACGATCAGATGTCGAAGAAGGAGAACGCCGGGGACATGCACCCCGAGGTGCTCCTCATCCTCGGCTGGATCAACCACGACAAGACGATGTTCACGCCGTCCAAGAAGTTCGACGACGACAACGAGAAAGACATCGACAAGATCCGCATGAAGAAGGCGGCGGAATGGGACGCCAGCTTCAAGGGGTGGGCCGGCGCGACGCCCGAGCGGCGCCTCGCCATCGAGCACGCCTACAACCGCCAGTTCCGCGGCTACATCGCCCCGAGCTACACCGCCGAGCCGCTGGCCATCGCGCGGTGGACGCGCGGACGCGGGTTCCGGCCGGCGTCTGCCCTCCGCGCGACCGAGCGCGCCATCCGGTTGGACCCGCACCAGGTGGCGGGCGCCCGGCGCATCCTCGCCAACCGGGGCGGCTTGCTCGCCTTCGACGTCGGCGTCGGCAAGACCTACACCGGCCTCGCGGTCCTCGCGCGGGCTCGCCAAGAGGGGTGGTGCAAACGCCCCGTGGTGCTCGTGCCGAACAGCATCGTGTGGAAGTGGTACGACGACTTCGCCACGGCGCTCCCCGACTATCGGGTCGCCGTGATCGGCTCGAAGAAGAAGACGATCACCCGTGGCGACCGGAAGGGCCTCGCGACCAGCGAGACCGACACGCCCCAGGAGCGGGCCGAGAAGTGGACCCGGTTCCAGGCCGGGGAGTACGACGTGGTGCTGCTCAGCTACACCGCGCTCGGCCGGACGCGCATGAACGAGAAGGCCGTGCGCGCCTACGCTGAACAGTGTGAGGCGATCCAGCGCGAGGTCGCGCTGCGCCGTCGCAACGCCGCGAAGCGCAAGAAGCTGTCCGAGCGCGACGAAGCGATCCTCCGCGAGGGCATCAGCGCGTGGGTGGCGCAGCAGATGGAGCTCGCCGAGGGGTGGGAGTACGACCCCGGCATCGCCTGGGACGACATCGGCGTGGACATGCTGATTGTGGACGAGGCGCAAAACTATAAAAACCTCTATCTACCTGAAGATCGCGAGGGCGGCGTCCCGCGCTTCATGGGCAACCCGGGCGACGGCTCCAAGCGGGCGTGGCAGTTGGATTTCCGCTGTGGCGCCGTGCGCAAGAAGACGGGCGGCACCGGCATCGTCCTGTTGTCTGCGACCCCCGCCAAGAATTCGCCGCTCGAATTCTACAACCTCATCCAGTACGTCGATCCCGACGCCTGGCGCCGGATGGGCATCCGCGACCCCGAGCAATTCATCGACCGCTACCTCCGCATCGAGATCAAGGCCGTCGTCACCCCTACCATGGAGGTCGAGGAGCGCGGCGCGGTGGTCGGGTTCCAGAACCTCCACGAGCTGCGCGACACGATCCTCCGCTACGGCGAGTTCAAGACCGCCGAGGATGTGGGGTTGAAGCTACCCGATCCGAAGGTCGAGATGGTCGAGGTGGACATGGATGCCGGGCAGGATGCCAAGTACGACCGGTACGTCCGCGAGATCGAGGCCGCGCTCAAGAGCGACGACCCGAGCGACAAGGCGAAGATCCTCGGACTGCTCGCCCGGATGGCGCTCGTCGCCGTCCACGCTCAGCTCGACGAAGGCTACGGCTGGAAGAACGCCGAGCAGGTGAGCGACCCGTCGTCACCGAAGTTCGACGCCCTCTCCGAGCGCGTACTCGCGAACCGGACCTGCGGGCACATCGTGTTCGTGGACAACGTCGCCGCCCACCGATGGGTGAAGATGACGTTGGTGAACGCGGGGATCGTCGCCGACCGCATCGGCGTGCTCAACGCCGAGGTCGCGCCCAACGCGGCGGACCGACAGCGCATCGCGAAGGAGTTCAACGGCGAACCCGAGACCGAGACGAAGCCCAAGTTCGACGTGGTGATCGCCAATGCCGTCGCCTACGAAGGCATCGACCTCCAGACCCGCACCTGCGCGATCCACCACCTCGATCTGCCCTGGGAGCCGGCGACCCTCCAGCAGCGCAACGGCCGAGGCGTTCGGCAGGGCAACACGCTCTCCGCGATCTCCATCTACTACTACTTCGCGCGGCGCAGCCAGGACGGACTCCGCTTCAATCTTATCCAGGGCAAACGCGGATGGATGACGCAACTGCTGAAGTCCCAGGACCGCGACACGAACAACCCGGGCGCGCAGATGGACATGGGACCGGAGGAAATCCTGCTCCTGATCTCGCGCAATCCCGAGCAGACGCGCGCCCGCCTCGAGGCCGTCCGCGCCCAGCGGGAGGCCGAGGCGAAGAAGAAGATTGCGCTGGAGGCGAGCAAGCTCCTCCGCGCCATCAACGCCCGCTTCCGCAACGCCGAGCGCACCCACGACGGCATCGAGGCGGCGCGGCTCCGGGGCGAGGCCGAGGAGCGGCTGAAGCACCTGACGCGCGTGAACGTGGAGGCGTGGCCGTGGGCCGCCACCGCGGTGGTCGTGCGTGAGAATCCGGTGCTCGTGCCCGAAGGCGGCGGGCCGCTCTACGAGGGGCTCCGCGCCGGCATCCCCTCGGCCTGGAACGCCTCCCGCATCGACTACATCGAGTTCGGGAAGGTCACGAAGGATGGGCAGATCGCCGTGCGGGCCGCAGGCGAAGCAGCCTGGCGGCTCGCGAAGGGCGACGACGCCAAGTTCACGGCGCTCAAGCCCGAGCAGTTCGGCGCGACGTTCCCGGCCGACGAGGAGGCCGCGAGCGTGCGCGCGATCGCGCAGCTCGCCAACGACAAGCTGCGCTACTCGGGGGACTGGCCGGGCGCGGGGTGGCAGCACGCCCCTAACGCCTGGGTCGAGCGCACGTGGCCGCAGGTGGCAGATGTCGTGATCGGCGCGCTCGGCAAAGTGTCGTACTACAACCAGCAGAGCCAGAAGATCCCGGTTGTCTCACCGGCGGGGCTGCGCGTCGTGAACGGGGGAGCGGCGTCGGGCACTGCGGGCATCACGGTGCTCCCCCCGACCGAAGCGGGGTGGCAGGCGTTCCTCGCGCAGGCGGTGGGCTCCGGGCTCAAGTTCGGCGAGCTCGCGGAGGCGGGGCGCTGGTGGTGGGGGAGGGCGATCCCGCGGAACTTGCTGTCGGCCGGTGAGGGCGAGGAGGGAGACGAGGACTCCCCGCTCGCCGCTACTGCGATGCCGTTTGCTCGGCGCGTGGGGGCGTGATGCGCGCGAATTCCTCCTTACAGGCAGACGAAAGTCACGGTTGCGGTGCAGGTCACGTGCGCGGTCAGCTCGGCGCCGGTATCTCCGCTATCAGGTTCATCAGCGCCGTCGATGACCAGGTCGCAGTCGTCCACCTCCACGACATTCCCGCCATCGGCCCGTTTGCACATCAACTCGCAGTCCTCCCGGCTGGGGGCTGCGGGGTCACTCACGCCCGTGAGCTGGGACCCGCTCAGCTCCCCATCGACCTCGTGCGTGGAGCGCCTTCCGCACGCGCAACCCGTCAGGAGTCCGAGGGAGAGGAGAATCGCGAAGGCCGGACGTGGCTGCATGCGGCCTTCCATATTCCATTTCTATCCTATGCGGGTATCTCGTGAGCCGCAGCACCAGGAACACGCCGTTCCTGCTGGGCGCCGGAGCCCTCGGCCTTTTTGTGCTCGTTGCCGCGGCCTCGTCGCCGGCGGCACGACGTACCGCTCGAAAGCTGGAGGAGAAGGTGGAGAACCTCATCACCGATTGGATCCCCACGCTCCTCCGAAAGACGAGCGAGCACGAGGGCAACTACTGGTCCGTGCAGGCCAACCTCGACGGCAACGGCGTCAGCTACGGCATCCTCCAGTGGACGCAGAAGTCGGGCTCGCTCGGTCGATTGCTCCGTGCGATGGCCGCCGCCGACCCGATCGCCTTCGGCCGATTCTTCAGCGCGAGCTGGGCGAAGCTCCTCGATGCGACGGGGCGCGCGAGCCTCGAAGCGGTCGATGGTGTCGCGCTGTGGGCCGAACCCTGGGTCTCCCGATTCGCCTCCGCCGGCCGCTGGCCCGCGTTCCAGCAGGTCCAGGCCCGCGTTGCCGCCGAGTCCGAGTACATGGTGGGCGCCATCGAGATCGCCGGGCTGCTCGGCGTTTCCAGCGAGCGGGGGATGACGCTCTACTACAACCGCGCGGTCCATCAGGGCGTGTCCGGCGCGCTCGGTCCCGCGAAGCGGCTCGTCGCCTGGTACGCCGAGGATCCGCGTCGTCGCCCGGCGGCGTCCAACGACATCATCGCGCAGTACGCCTGGACGTGCGCCTCGAAGTTCCGCCGCACCTCCGCGCCCGAGCGTCGTAACTACAACGACGACGGCAACATCTGGTGGTCCCCGGTGGCGACCGAGTGGTCGGAGCTCGGGCTCGGCGCCCACCGCGTCCGCCGCGTCAGCGTCTCGGGGGTGTGGCACGCCGTCACCGGCCCGCCGTCGAAGCCGTGGAGCCTCTACGACCTGATCACGAAACGGTCGAGCGACATCCTCACGGATACGACGCTACGGGATGCGGCGGTGGACCTGGGGATTGTTGGGCGGGTAGCGTGAACGCCGCCCCAGACCCGCGGCGCCCCGGTCAGTACCACCACCACCAGAACCACAGGGACAGGATGGCGAGGACGATGATCATGCCCGCCGCCTGCCGCGCGAGCCTCCAGAGGGCTTTGGCGAGTCGTTCCATCGCTCCACCTCGTGCTGGTGTCGTCGAGCTACGCCCCATCCGCCGGAGGGCTCGGCACCTCGATGCGCGTGTCCGCGCTCGCGGCCGCCGGGCGGCGGGCTTCGAGGAGCTTGTACACTCCAAAGCTGATCACTCCGACCCCGGCAGCCACCCCGATCCCCACGAGAATGGCAGGAGCACCCACAGCGGCAACCGTCGCTGTCACGGCGGCGGGAACGCCACCCGCCTCAATCGCCGCGGCGGCGGCGGCGGCCCCGCCCACCCCGACGGCCATGAAGATGCCGTGTTTTGCCTTGGCCATAGTTTCGCTCCTGGCACTCGCGAAGCGCCTGTGCAAGCCGATAACTCAGAGCACGGACCTCGCCACCAAATGTGGACGGCGGCGTGACCGCCCTCGAGCTCTTCGCCGGCGCCGGCGGCGCTGCCCTCGGGCTGCATCGCGCCGGGTTCGCTCACGTCGCGTGCGTCGAGCGCAACGCCCCGGCCGCAGCGACGCTGCGCGCTGCTGGCTTCCCCGCGGTCGAGGCGGACGTGCACCATGTGGACTTCGCCGCCTCGCGCGGTCGGGTGGACCTCCTGTGGGCATCGCCGCCGTGCCAGCCGTGGAGCACTGCGGGCCGGCGCCTCGGCGCCGCCGATGAGCGGGACGGCTGGGCCGTTACCTTGACCGCCATCGACGCCTGCCGTCCGTCGTGGTTCCTGGCCGAGAACGTGATGGGAATGACCTACCACGCCGACCTCTGCGGTGGGGCAAACCACGCCTGCCCCGCGTGCGGCCTCGGACGAGTCAACGGCGAGCTCCTGCGGCGGTTCGCGTTTGCCGGAGTTTGGCGCCTCGACGCCGCCGACTTCGGTGTCCCCCAACGTCGCCGCCGCGTGGTGCTCTGGGCGGGGCCGCTCCCGCTGGACGAGGCCGGTCCGACGCCCACCCACGCCCGCGTGGACCTTGCCCATGCCCTCGGCCGAAGCCCCTGGGTCACGATGGGGGAGGCGATCGGGGACACGCTCACCCGCGAGAGCTGCGCCCGCCGCGTCTGCTACCCTTGCGACGACGAACACGGCCGCGCGTGCAGCGAGTTGTGGCGGATGGACGCACCATCGCCGACCGTGACCACGAGCGAGGAGAAGGGCAGCCGCGCCAACGCCCTCGCTGGCTGGACGTTCAACGGCGGCCCCGATCGGGCGTCCGACGCCGCCTTTCTGGTCGCCGGCATCCGTCGCATCGACATCGCCGAAGGGCTCCGCCTCCAGGGGCTCCCCGACGACTGGCCGCTGCAGGGCACGGTCCACGACCGCTACGTGCAGGTCGGAAACGCCGTCCCCCCGGCGCTCGCCGAAGCGTGCGGGCGTGTCGTCGCGGGTGCTCACCGGGCCTGGACTGCGCTTCGTTCCGCGCACATCGACCCCATCGCGCTCGCCGACGTCCTCCGTCGCCGTCGCCTGTCTGTTCCCGCTCACCTCGGATCAACGCCATGAAACCGTGCCCCTGCTCCCAGCCCATGCCGGCGCCGGGCGCCCAACGCGCCGCAGCGCGAGTCCGTCTCGACTACCTCGCGCTCCGCCGTGAGCTCGGAGGCGTGCCGGAGATCCGTGAGGCGATGACGGCGAAGGCGTCCGGTCGGCCGTCCGCGAATGTGTCGGTGCTCTGGGGATATTTTACGAAGGCCGTTTACAAATCGGGGGATCTCCCGTGGCTCGCGACCCGCGAGGCCATGCAAAATTCGGTCGACGCGATCAAGGCTGCGATCCGGGCGCGCCAGATCAAGCCCGACGAGGGATACTTCGGTGTCTCCTGGGATTCGGCGCAGCACGCCCTGACCTTCGAAGACAATGGCATCGCGATGGACGCTGATACGATCATCGGCAAGTTCCTGTCCATCGGTGAGAGTGGGAAGCGGGACGCCGCGAACTCGGGGGAGGCCGCCGGCGGGTTCGGCGTCGCGAAGGCGGTGATTCTGGGGGTCAGCCGGAGCTTCCGCTGGCGCATGCACACCCGCGACAACTTGGCGGTCGCCGATGGTGCCGACGCCGAGGTCCAGGTGTTCGACGCCCCCTTTCGCCAGGGAACGCTCCTGACCGTGTCTGATGTCGATCCCGACTTCGTCCGCTACTGGGATCGCGCTCGCGGCGTCTACGTCGGCATCGAGGACCGCCTCAAGGAGCTGCTCGCCGCGAACGACCTCCCGGGCATCCGGCTCACGTTCAACGGGGCCGACGTGAAGCCGATGTTCAGCCGCCGGGGCGGATCCCGCGTCAACGTCGATGGCTCGTGGGGGGAGGGGTCGACCGCTACGGTCAAGGCATATCGACGCGCTCCCGGCGACCGCGGCGGGGCGTACTATTTGCGCCTTGGTGGCTTGTTTCAGGTGAAGGTGCCTTCGCAACGTGGCGGCCTGAAGGCCGATGTCGTGGTGGACTTTTCCACCACCGTCCGCCCCGGGGCGCGCGGTTACCCCATGAACGCGGCTCGCGATGGTCTCCAGGACCAGGCCGCGTGGACGTTTTCCGACGTCGTGGACGAGGTGGAGCGCGAAAACGAGTCGCTGGGCAAGAGCGAGGAGGACGAGTGGATCGACCCCGAAGGCGACGACGACACCGGCGGCGCCGAGATCGCCGACCAGATGGCCGCAGCGTTCGGCGACGCCGATGTGCAGCGGGCCATCGCCGAGGCAGCGGGCGGGATTCGCGACTTCTACGGGGCGCAGGCCAAGTACGGCGGCGTCGAGGAAGCCATCGCCTCGGCGGCTCCGCGCGGGACCAAGGCTGTCGCCGACGGGGACGCTCCCGAGCGCGGCTGGGTGCTTCCGGCGGGGATGGAGGTTGCGGCGGCGGGTGGTGGAATCGCGGCCGACATCGCTGCGCCGTCCGACGTGCAGGCCGCGGGGGTGATCCGGAGGATGCTCAGCGACGCCGACGAGCAGGGCAAGGCCGCCGGCGGCGCCCGGATCGTGATCGTCACCGAGCAGGTGGACCAGGCGCTCCGTCGCGCGGAGGCAGGACAGCCGCTCGACGGGTGGCAGACCCAGGCCGTGGAGGCTGCCATCGACCGCGCAGCCGACGCCGCGCTCGCGCCGGGCGGCGGTGGGCTCATCCAGGCGGTCGCCGTCTCGAAGGCCACGACCGCCCTCGGGGCGATCACACCGGCGTGGGCCAAGCAGCTCGACAAGGTCGAGCGTCGGATCAAGAACCCGTTCGGCCGTTTCGCGGGGATGAGGATCAGCAAGAAGACGTACGACCGGGACCGCGCACGGCGCTTTCGGAAGAACTACGCGAAGTGGGTGCCGTTTCTGCTGGCGTGGGACGGCACGCTCAGGATGGTGGCGACGGAAGCGCGCATCCGGCGCTCGTTCCGGCCGGGCTTCGTGCTGGACGACAACGTGGTCGGTGAGGCGGTCGAGCGTCCGGGCGGGCGGCGTTTCGTGTTCATCCATCCCGATCGGATGGCTCAGGTGGTGAAGGCACATCGCGAGAGGCCATTGGCACTTGCGGCCTTTCTGCACGGGGTCGCCGTCCACGAGTTGACGCACCTCGACGGAAAAATGGGAGACGGACACGACGAAGAATTCATTTCGAGGAGGGAAGATCTCGGAGCCGCGACGGCACATCTGCTTCCGGCGATCGCCGTGCTGGCGACGAAGCTGCTGCGACTCCCCGAGCGGGAGAGCGAGGACACGCGGCGGATCGCGAAGCTGGAGAAGCAGCTCGTGGTGGCCCGGGAGGCGGTGAAGGCCGAGAGGGCTGCGAACGCGGCGCTCGTCCGGGAGCGCGAGCGCGCCGGGCGGGTGCTGGTGGAGCCGACGGTGGCGCCGCTGGTGTCGGCGACTTCCTCGGCCGAGCGGCTTCTCGAGGTGGCCGTCGGTGCGCTTCGGGCTCGGCCGCCGGCGGGAGTGGAGGCCGCGTACATCGACGGGTTCCTCGCGCGGAACCGGGGGGCGCTCTTGGGGATCGTGCGCGGGGCGTTCGGCGATGTTCACTCTTGAACCAGCGTTCCGACGCCTGCGCGCCGAACACCGCGTTCTCCGTGCCGTGCTCGTCGCGGTGGAAGGCGGGGTAGCCCGGTCGCGGGGGCGCCGTCTCGCCCGCCACCTCGACGCTCTGGGCGAGCACGCCGCCTACGAGGAGGAGGTGTTGTTCCCCTTCCTCGTAGCGCGTGTCCCGGACATCGCTGTCGCCGTCGAGCACGCCGAGGGCGAGCACGACTACTTCGCGTGGCACCTTCCCCGCCTGGTCGGCGCCCTCCGCGCAGGCCGCGAGTACGAGGGGCCGATGATCGTGGCGCTACGGCACCACCTCGAGGAGGAGGAGAGGGACATCCTCGCGCCGGCACTCGATGCCGGGGTGGTCGTCACACCGCTCGGGGTTCCCGGGCACCTGCTCGCCGTCCACGAGGCGCTCACCGGGATTGGACGGGTACGTGCTGCCGGATGATCTCCGGGTACGGGTGCCCTACGGGGCCCCAAAAGGGTGCTCGCGTGCACCAGGGGTCACGAAACGCGCCAGAACCGACGGAAAGGGTTCATCTTCATTGTTCGCCGAGTATTCGCCCCTCGGTTTGGGCCCGCCGCCCGGGTCGCCGGACGCGGCTGGAAAGCACCCCAGCCGATCACAATTATGTAAGGTATGACCAGCAGAAGCGCGGGCAGTGGCCCGCCGGAGCCGCCGATGTCACGAAACGCCCCCAACGTCACCCGCGCCGCGCTCTACGTGCTCTTGTCACACCCTGACCCCCACGTAGCGACCTGAAACCCCGGACACCCCGGACCTGGTCGCCGCGCTGGAGATCAGGATGGCGGACAGGACGAAGCAGACGCGCCGGCAGTACACGGCGGACGAGAAGAAGCGGGCTGTAGCCCTGGCGAAAGAGAAGGGCGTGTGTGCGGCGGCGCACGAGCTGGGCATCCCCCAGTCCAACGTGTCGAAGTGGTGGGCGGTGGCGGCCACGGGGGTGGAGCCGTCCGGGCCGGTGCTGGAACCCGGGACGACCGAGGCGGTAGCGCCGACGGCGAGTGCGTCACCGCCGGCGCCCCCGGCACCGACGCCCACGGAGGCGCCGACGAAGCCCTCGCCGATGCGACGCGCCCGCGTCGCCAAGGTCTACACGCCCACCCAGATCGCGCAGGCGCTGGAGCGCGTGGCGGCGATCGGTGTGCGCCCCGCGGCGAAGGAGCTGGGGATCTCGCGCAACGCGCTTCGGGACTGGGAGCGGAAGGTGCAGAAGGCGGCCAAGGGCGAAGGCGTGGCGCCGACCAGCGGCCCGGACCCGAAGACCATCGAGCAACGCCGGGATGCGTCGATCCTCTCGGAGTGGCGCAAGCAGCAGGGGCTCGGGCCGTCCCAGATCCGCAACCAGCTCCGGCGCGCGGGCACCAAGGTGTCGGTGCACACCGTCCGCCGGGTGATGGAGGAGGCGGGCTACCGCCCTCCCAAGGTCGAACGCCGGGATCACACCGGGGACTACGAGGCGCTGCGCCCGAACCAGCTCTGGCACATGGACTTCCTCCACCGCTACGTGCACGGGCAGAAGGTGTTCGTCCTGGCGTTGATCGACGACTACTCGCGCTTCGTCACCGGCTGGGCACTCGACGACGCCGAGCGCGCCGATGCGGTGATCGGCGCCTTCGAGGGCGCGGTGCAGCGGCACGGGCGGCCCGAGGCGGTGATGAGCGATGGAGGATCGGCGTTCTGGGCGTGGAAGGGGTCGAGCCGGTTCACGCGCATCCTGGAGGAGTACGGCGTCGACCAGCTCATCGCCACGACGCCGGAGCTGAACGGGAAGAGCGAAGTGTTCAACGCCAACATCCAAAAAGAGCTGTTCAATCGCATCACGTTCTCCGACGTGGGCGATCTGCGCCGGCACCTCGGACCTCACTTCTCCTGGTACAACCACCACCGGACGCACCACGCGCTCGGCGGGCTGCTGGTGCCGGCCGACCGGTTCTACGGCCGCAGCGAGGAGGTGCTCGCGCGCATCGAGGCTGGCGGCGGCGCCCCCGACAGCGCCGACCTCACGCTCCGGACGCTCGACCTGTTCCGCGTGGTTTCCCACCGGGGGAAGCCGGAGATCTGGCTGATGGGGCGAAAGATCTTCGACGCCAAGGAGTAGTCGGCGGGCCGGACCCGTGAGAGAGGAAAGTACCACCTACCCAATCTCCAAACCGGCCCGCCATGCCCCCAGTAGCTCCCGAGGAGCCCGTCGTCGCGTCGATCGTGACGGCCGGGCTCCTCCTCGTCGCCCTCTCTTTCCTTGAAAAGCTCGGTCTGCCGTGTCCTTCGGCGACGATGGTGATCGCGGCGACCCGTGCGTCGAAGTCACGGGCGTACGAGGTGCGCGCGACGATCCTGGCGCTGTTGCCGACCCTGCTCCGACCGCCAGGACGCCCCGCCGCACCGCCGGCACCCGCCGTCGACACCGGCACGATCTCCCGCGATCTCCTTGCGTTTGTCATGGACAACCCGGGCTGTGTCACGCGCGGCGAGACCCGCCACCGGTACAGCGACGCCTTCCGGCATCACGTCGTCGAGCTGGTCGAGGCCAACCCGCGGGTCGACCGCGTGCAGCTCGCCGCGGCGGTCAACGTCCCCGCGGCGACCGTCGAGGACTGGCTCGCCGCGCCCGCGACGCCGCCGCCTGCCGCGCCCGCGGGGCCCGGGTCGCCTCCGGATGTCGCCGACGCCCTCCACCCCCAGATCGCCTCCGTGCTCGACGCCTGGCGCCGCTGGGGCGGCGCCTTCGCCTCGTTCTGCGTGTTCGTCCGCGACGGGCTGCGGATCCCATTCGGCGCCGGGTTCATCCGGCGCATCCTGGAGGTGCACGCCGGGCGGCGCGTGAAGCAGCGCGCCGGACGCTCCCCCGACGAGAAGGCACTCCGAACATCGCTGATCTCGTTCTTTCCGGGGGCGCAGTGGTTCGCCGACGGCTCGGCCATCACACTGACCCTCAACGGGAAGACGTACACGTTCAACTGGGAGGTCGACGTGGACGGCTTCAGCGGCGCGCTCGTCGGCGCCTCGGTCCGCGACGAGGAGGACGCCGCCGCGGTCATCGAGGCGTTCACCGACGGCGTCACCACCACGGGTGCGGCGCCGCTCGCCCTGACCACCGACAACCGAGCCGCGAACCTCACCCCCGAGGTGGAAGCGGCCCTCGGTGACACCCTGCACATCCGCACCACCCCGGGACGCCCCCAGAACGACGCCCCGATCGAGGGTGCGTTCGGGCTGTTCGCCCAGACCGCACCGCCCCTGGTCGTGTCGGGCACCACGGATCGAGAACTCGCCCAGGCCGTCCTCGTCCTGATCCTCACCGTGTGGGCCCGCGCGGCGAACCACCGTCCTCGGAACGACCGCCGCGGGCGTAGCCGCGTGCAGCTCTACCGCGGCGAGGTGCCGACGGACGAGCAGATCGCCGCGGCCAAGGCGGCGCTGGAGGCGCGGCGTCGACTCCAGATGCTCGCCGCGCGCACCCGGGCGGCCCGTCTCAACCCCGTCGTCCGCGCGCTGCTCGACGACGCCTTCGTCCGCCTTGATCTCACCGACCCCACGGGCCACACCAAGGACGCCATCGCGCGCTACCCCCACGACGCGGTGATCGCCGGCCTGGCCACCTTCGAGGGCAAGCGCCGGGCCGGAACGCTGCCGCCCGGCGTCGGGCCCCGCTACCTCCTCGCCATCGTGCGCAACATCGCTGGACGCGACGAGGGACTCGCCACCGCCGAGGCGCTCTGGCGACTCCGCCTCGATGCCCGAGACCGCGCCCTGGTGGCCCTCGACGACGCCCGCCGCCTCACCGTCGGCTCCCCCGAGGACCGCGTCCGCGCCTTCGTCGACCGCGCCCTCGTCGGCGACGGGCCGCTGCTGCGCAGCTTCTGGATGCGCGCAGCCGCCGAGGTGATCGTCGAGCGGCCACCGGAGCTGAGGAAGAACCTCTATGACCTCGCCGCCCGTCGCGTCACCACCACCTTCCGCGTCGACCCCCGCGAGCGTCAGGCCGCCGTCCGCCACCTCGCTGCCCACGTCCTGCCCGTCGCCTGACGCGCGCCACCCACCGTCACGTACACCGTCGTCCTTGGGCTCCACCTGCGATTGTCGCAATTCCTGCCCAGGGGCACAGGGGCCGCCCCCGGAACTCGGGTCGGATCACGCCGCTGATCGACCCCTGACCCAGGGCCCTGACCCTACGCGGCCGCCCGCAGGGTGTCCGGGGTTTCGGCCGGGTCACGGGTTGACATGCGCATCTACGCGCGCGTCAGCACCTCGAACCACGGGCAGGACGTGGGCCTCCAGCTCGACGAGCTGCGCCAGGTCGCGGCCCAGCGGGGCTACGTCGTGACCGAGTACGTCGATCAAGGGGTGTCGGGCGTGAAGACCTCGCGCCCAGCCCTCGATCGGATGCTCGCGGACGCTCAGGCCGGGAAGCTGGACGTGGTGCTCGTGTGGAAGCTAGACCGGCTCGGTCGAAGCCTCCAGCACGTCCTCACGGTCCTCGATGCGCTCACCGGGCAGGGCGTGGGCTTCGTCTCGCTCCGCGACGCCGGCCTCGACTCCACCACGCCTGCCGGCCGCCTGTTCACCGCCATGATCGCCGCTTTCGCAGCCTTCGAACGCGATATCATCCAGGAGCGCGTGATCGCTGGCGTCCGTCGCGCCCAAGCCGCGGGCAAACACTGCGGTCGGCCGAGGAAGGCGACCGCCGACAAGGCGCTCGTGGCCGCGAAGGGCCTGCTCGACCAGGGGTGGGGCTGGCGCGCTGTGAGCGAGGCGACCGGCATCCAGAAGGACACGCTCCGGCGGCGCCTCCACGAGGCCGGGATGCTGGCGCAAAAGGCTACCCCCGCCGAGGCCGCCTGATCGCGGAGCACAAGGGCGTCGCAGAAGTGGCGTAGAAGCATATGGTTTTGCGGCGCCAACAACACACCGCTGCCCCTCCGCAGTCCTGCGGTTCGCGTTGCTCGGGTAGTCCGCGCAGACGACACCGGACACGGTAGCACGCATCGTGCCCGGCGTTGCAGCTCACGCCGGTTGAAGCTCGATGCAGATCAAGTCAGGCTCCAGTCCGTCGTTAGCCCATACCCTCACCCGCACCGTCGGGCTGGGCACATCGACCGTCAAGTAAGCGTCGCCCAGCACCGAACCCAACTCCAGCCGGCGTGAAGGAACTTCGAGCACACCGTCAAAGACCAGCTGGTCGGTCGGAATATCAGCGGGCGCAGAGTCGAAAACTATGATGCTTGTCTTGCCATCATGTTCAGAACGCGTACCGATGGCGATGCAACTCCCGGTCGTCGCCACGAGCCCGCCGTGCATCGAATCTGGAATGCCCCCCGAAGCGGGATCCTTTAGTAGAACCAGTGAATGGGGGGGGGAGACAAGCGCCTTGGATACCATCACTTGCTCCCCTTGTCCTTCAACTGGCGGGCGATCTCAAGGCCCTGCTCGCGACTGCACTTGAGACACTGCGGATAAAGATCCTGCTTCGTTCCCGGGGGAACAAGCGCCGAGGGCGGTTGGTGATCAGGGACGAAGTTCCCGGTTTTCGTCCCCGGGTTCGTCGTGCCGCAGGTGTGACATCCAGTCTCCTGACCGATTCGGTTGACCTCGGTACGCTCGGCAGGGGTGAACGTCTGCGAGGCGGATTTGGCTGGAATGGATTCACCAGCGTGAGGCCCGGGCGAAAGTGTCGGGTGGGGCTTGGGCGCCTCGATCGCCTCTTCGATTTTCGGCCCGAGTCGCTCCGCAACGTCATCAGATTCACGGAGAACGTCGTCTCCCCAGCGCATCAGATCATCGCCGTACTTCCCGCCGTAGTTCGCCACCACATACAGCGTCGCTCCGCCGTTTGGAATCACCGGGCCAGCGCCGATGCTCGCCGCATCGTATTCGATCAACGCGATGCTCCAAGGGTCGCCCTGGGAGACGGCGTACCCGGTAGACAGAACGTCTGCGACGGGCATCACCGTTTCCCACGCAGCGTACACGATCGCTCCGAACACGAACGCCGGATTCCGGCCGGACCGATCCGTCAGCGTTGTCGGCGCGTTCCCAGCGAATCGGTAGCTCGCGAGCGCCACCGGATTCGCAAGATTCTCCTGCGGAATGCCAAGGTAGAGCAGCGGCTCCGGCTGGAGCCACTGACCATCCTTCTTGCTGAGGTGGCGCTGTCCCATCGCGAACAGCTCACCACCCGCGTACTCATTCCCCCCGTGGTAGGAGTCGCGAGTCCACACGTTGCCGGTAGCGGCCTGCGGCTGCCCGAACGCACCGAATCGGCGGGCGCTCTGGAGCGTACCCGAATCGGAGAACGTCGAGGCCACATGGCCGTCGGGCTCGGCGAAGTGCCACTCCCGTACACCATTACGTGTCGCGACAAGCGGCGTATGCTCCTCCGTGATGACGCCCGTTGCGCTTTCTTTCTGCCAGCCGGAATAGGACCACGAACAGGGCGGAGTGCCGATGATCGGATCCCCTTCGGAGTGGCGCACAACGGCGCTGTTGGCGTCGTAGTCAAACACCTCCCGCAGCACGCCGGCGCGCGTGACCGTGCGCACCCGCCCCAGACCATCGTACCGGAGTTCGCGAGTCAGCGCCCCAGTATCCCAGCCGGTCATCTGCCCTGCTAGGTCGTAGCGGTACGCTTCGGAGAGGGCGCCGGTGGTCCGAGACGGCACTTCGTTCTGTACGGCGAGCCCATACGTCCACGTCGCGCCGGCGGCGTCACGAGCCGAGAGCAGGTTACCGCTACCATCGTAAGTGAAGGCCTCCTCCAGTGCTCCGCCGTGGTGCACCTGTTCAAGCTGGCGACGCTCATCGTAGGTGTAGGTGCGAGCGGTGTCACCCGCGCGCTGGCGCGAACTGAGGAATCCGTTGTCTTGGAACCCAAGGGTAAGTGCGTCGAGCACGGCGCCCTTGCGCACCTCCAGGGTGTCCGGATGCACCGGCGTGGTGTAGCTCTGGTTGAACTGAAGGCCGAACGAGGAAACGGCGGAGCTCAGCTTTCCCCAGGTGTTGTAGGAGTACTGAATGTCGTACTCCATGGCCCCGCCGTTGAAGGTCTGGGTGCGGGTGAGCCACCCCCCATTCCAAAGGCTCTGCACGACACGGCCGCTGGGCAGAGCTCGCGATGTCTCCCTTCCAGCGAGGTCGTATGAATGTGCGTACGTGATCGACGGCCCACCGCCAAAGCTTCGATTTTCCGACACCACCCGTCCAAACGGCCCGTAGCCAAACGTCGTGGTACCTGCCGGGTCCGTCGTGGTGTCCACCTTGCCCACCCAGCCGGCATCCCAGCTCCAGGCATAGTGCATCTCGCCCGCGGGGGCGGAGGGCAGTGGATCCGACAGGTCGAGGGCGAGAGGGCGGCCGATATCGTCGAGAGTCCATTGCGCATGGCCACCGGCAGCATCGTGCTGGGCGATGCGCCAGCGCCCCTGGTAGTCGAACGCGCGCCACATACGCAGCGCAGGGGCGGCTGGCGACGCCACCTGCGTCTCCCGCAGCCGTCCCGCTCCGTCGTAGCGGTAGACGTAGACGTTCGCCGCGCCATCGGTGAAGCGAACGAGACGATCCTGCGGGTCGTAGGCGTACCGGGCCGTTACGACCATTTCACCCTGTCGGCCCTGCTGAACTTCGATGATACGGTGGTGTGCATCGAAGAGCAGCCGGGTGAGATAGCCCTCCGCGTCCTCGTTGAGCTCCACCCGCGGCTCGTCCAGGTGAACCAAGCTCGTGCTGATACCCTTCGCGGCGTCAGGCGTGGACTCACGAAGAATGCCCAGCGCATCGTACCAGTTCTGACCGGCCGTGGAGGCAATTCCCAGCGCGGTGGGAGCGTACGCAAAGCCAGCAACCACAGGGTGCCCCGACGCCGCGGTGAGACCGTCAACTCCGATCTGGCTGTTGGTGTAGACGAAGTGACCCGTCGCGTCCTGGCCCCAGCCCTGAGCGGCGTGTCCGAGCCCATCCTCTACGGTCCAGCTGACGCCCACGACGGCGCCCCCGAAGTTGTAGTCGCGGCTCCGGGTCCGGAACGGGGCAGCCGACCGAAAGTAGTCGTGATCGCGGACCAGGAACTCTGCGCCCACGGCGTTCCGCGAGAACTCCTGCACAGGCCGCCCGAATGCATCGAGCACGGATCGTTCCCGGAGTCCGTTGTCGTCCTCAATGGCGGTGGTGCGCCCCGCGTCGTCCACGGTCCAGGTCAGGGTCTGGCCGAGCAGGTTCTCCTGCTGCTGAACGACGCTCGCGCCGAAGGTCAGGACTTGGCTAATCGACTCGCCGGTGCCGGTGTCGGTCACGCTCGTCATCTCGCCCCGAGCACCACGAGGGGTGAGAATGCTCCAATCCTCCGAGCTGAGGGTATGCATCGTCCCACCATCGATCCAGCCGGCAGAGATCTTGGATTCGGTGAGTAGCCCCGCGGCTGGGGCGTCATCCTTGTCGGTGTGGCCGTCGTAGAAATACTCCTCTTCCGCCATGATGTCGTAGCTCGCATCGATCGGATCGGTGCCGGCCACGAATTTCGATTTGATCCTTGCGAAATGGTGATCCGCATCCCAGGTGTACGCCAGCCCCACAACGGTAGCGTCCGCTGCGACGCCGCCGCCGTCGTGGGTGCTGTTGGTAAGGTTGCCGTAGTCGTCCCAGGCAAATCCCCTGGTGTAGGACGCACTGCCAGATAGCTCCCCGAACTCGGTGACCGTCGTGGATCCGGGGAGGAAGTGGGCGCCGTTGTCGTCCCACTGCGTTTCCACACTGAGGCGAAGGTCGGGCGTAACAACGCCTCGGGTCAACGAGGGAGCGAATCCAAGGTTTGAATCGGTGTACAGGTCTACGTTCGCTTCCACCGGCGCGAAATCGCGACCGAGTTCGTACTCGGTCTGCGTTGTCGAGATCCAGTCGCCGTTGACGTAGTGATCCGCTTCCCGATAGCCGAAGCCCCAGAAAACTCCTCCCTCCTCGGCGCCGAGTTCGTAGTCGAACCAGGCCTCGCCGACCTCGCCGCTTTCCGCGTCCTCGGTCGTGATTGCTCGAACGAGGTCGTGGCTACGCCAGAGGTACTGAGCCACGCCGAGGTTGCCCGCCGGGTACATCGTCGAGGCGGCCACGTAGTCCAGATCGGTCGAGCCCCCCTGTGGGTTGCTGACGCCCTGGAGGAGGTAGGGGCGCGGATACGTGCCATACGAAATCGTGGCGGTCGTCACATAGTCCAAGACCCCATCGTTGTTCGCATCCTCTACGACGCCCGTGGTCTCCTGCTCCCAGGTACTGTAGGCAGAATCAGCGTCAACCGTGGATTCGCTCTCCCCGGAGACGAACTCGTCAGGCCACCACGTCGGCAGGTCATTCGACACGACCGAGAAGCCATTTCCCAGGTTTCGATACCAAATTCGTCCCAGCTCCTCGCCACCCACGAGATCAACGAGCCCATCGCCGTCAACATCCAACAGGGCTTGGTAGACTCGAGAAGGGGTCCCCGAGGACGACACGCTCCCGGTCGCGGCCGAGTCATAGTCGATCGTCGGAGTTCCCTCCTCCGTGCGTCGAAGGTACTTCAGCGTCGTGGCCCATCCAACCGGCGCCTCGAACCCGTGCCCGTTGCCCAGCCGGACCTGCCACTCGATATCAGAGGTAGCGACCACGCGGTCCACGAGTCCGTCGCCGTTGATGTCGAGGTAGCCTGACGTCTCCAGGGTTTCAGCAAGACGGCGGGAGGACCTGTAGGCGTCGCAGCTCGCACCGGCGACGCATTCGTCGGTGCAGTCCCCGATCCATTGGGCCTCGGAACAGGAGTAGTCTTCCGGATCATCGAAGCACCTCGCCTCGCACAAATCCTCGCACGAGCCCAGATCGCCGGCGTCGCAATCAGAGTCACACGTCAACAGACAGTCTTCGTAGGTTTCTCCCGCCGTGTCGGTTCCAGCACCGTCGCAATAATCTTCGCAGTACGCGTCGCAGCTTCCGTAGTCTGATCCCGAGCATTCCATTACGCAGTCGATCTGGTCGTCGAACCACGCGTCGTTACACGTTCCGTCACAGGTTGCCGGGGCACCTGCCAAGCAGGCGTCCGCAAGCGTCTCACCGAACGCATCGTCATCGTAGTCGAGATCCGCGCTCCGCAGCGGAGTGAAGTCGTCGAGTTCCAGGAGCGTGGGCCACCCGCCCTCTCGCTCCCCGGCGTGCAGGTAGACTGTCCCGCCGTACGGGTCGAACAGGTCCAGCCAACCATCCCCATTGACATCGACCATGTCGGACATCGCCGTGACCATGGAGGTAGTCGGTGAGGAGAGCTGAGCGTTCGGGGTTCGGCCCAGCCTGGAATAGCTGTATCCAGCAGGTGCGTTTTCCACCGTTCCCGTGTCGATGTGCATACCGGCCGACCCGTAGTACACGAGCCACTCGTCCTCATCGCCCGACACCAAGAGGTCCAGATAGCCGTCTCCATCGAGATCGAGAACCTGGCGCGACGTGTCCTGCTCGTTCGACTCACCACCGAACGTCGGCTGGGTGTCGGTGCGCTCCAACGTGCCACCGTCCGAAAGGAAGGTGTAAAGCCCACCCCACGTGGAGTCGCCCGTGGAGTTATTCATAAGCTGAAAGCTGGCATCCCACTGTCCGGCGGTGGACGATTGCTGGAGGTCATCGCCAAGGCCGTCACGGTTGAAGTCGAAGAGGCCCTCCACTGTGCTCGTGTGCGAAGCTCCCCAACCCCCGTCGGAGTTGCCGGAGGCGCGCTGCACGCTGGAGGGGCCCGCGCCCACTCGCCCTGGAGGAGCGAGAGCGTCGAACTCTGTATAATCGAAGGCGGCGATTTCCTCCGAGAGTGCCGACGTGACCCCCTCGCGAGTGATGGCGGTCAGCAGATCCTGCTCCAGCACCGACGAGTAGTCGAATCGCCAAGCGCTGCGCCTCGCGAACGCGGCGGCTCCGGAGCCCCGTGTGCTGACAACCACGTACGTGAGGTGGAAGGCAAACTCGACCTTGTATCCGGTCCGAAGAGAGCTTCTAACGGTATCGTTGGCCGCGTAGGCGAAGTCAATACGGACGAGCGCGGGGGCACCGACACCTGGATTCGATCCGTACTCAACTCGTTCTATCCTGCCGTCACCCGTGTAGGTGTACTCGACGGCGTTGCCGGAGCCGTCTTCCGCATGTACCACGCGGTACTCGCCGGGGCCGTCAGGCCCCACTCCGGAGCCCGTTGGGGCAAGCGTATAGGTTACCCATGAAGACCACACGGTCCACAGGCCCGTGGTGGAGTCGAAGTCGGCGACGACGTGACCGGCTGAGGCACTGTGTAGTTCCCATCCAGTACCCCACTCGTCTTCCTCGAGGGTGCCCGCGAATCCGGGCCCGTTGAGCGTCCACTCCCCAGCGGCGAATGCCGGCGAGACCGGCCTCTTCAACTCCACCAACCCGACGAGCGACCAACCCTGTACGCCCTCAAGAGTCGGCCCACCCTCACTGGAGTATGCCCACCCGAGCTCAGGCCGGAGAATAGCAGGTGGAAGTTCGAAACCCAGCCCATAGCTACCGCCTCCACGCGCGCCCGCCTCCGCCAAGTGGCCGAGCTGACGGACGGCGGGCGTCCGGGCCTCCAGGTACTCGCCGAACCCCGGCGTACGTCCGTCGCCGGCGACGTGCCAAGCCGGAATGCTCTCCGCATGCGCGGCCGAGGCCCAGATGACCGATGCCAGGGCTCCAAGGTATCCATACGTGCATGCTGAGTTCATCATGACTCCGCGGAGTTTGTGCGCCGCGGTAAGCGCGGTTCGCAGGGGCCATCCGATCATATGCGGGTACCGACTCGGAGTCGCATGGTGACCAGGTCAATTGCATGTCAAGAGCGTTCAACTTCACGTGGCCTCCCCGCCACGCGAGACGACGTGGAAGCGGCCTTCGACGCCTCGCACCTGCCTTGGCGCGCCGAACGCGCCGATTCGATCTCGCGGTGCGAGTAGCAGCGGCACAAGAGGTGCCCCACGGGGCCGCGCGGCAGCGGCGCAACCACTCCGATGACCTGCGATCACTGGAAACGTCGTTGGGCGATCGGCCCGAACGCGACCAAGCTCACGACGTAGCGCGTCCATTCGTTGCACGCGACGGGGTCAGATCACGGAGAGGCGAAGTGCGTCCACCAACCCGTCGGGGTCCCCGATCTCGTCCGGCGACGTGGAATCCTCAATGTCGAGGTGGCTGGCATCGTAGTGGGCCTCGGTGACGAACCAACCCCCTGCGATGCGCTCCATGGCCAAGGTGTCGGGAACCCCGAGTGCCTCGCCGAAGCACTCGACGCTCACCCCGAGTCCCAGTCCATCCGCGCTTGTTCCGCTGTAGGGGAGGTCGACGAAGACCACAACGGCTTCCGCCTCATCATCTGGTAGGCCGTCGCCGTCGTCATCGTCGAAGTACCCGGTCAGCCCGTTCTCCCATGAACAACGGTAAGAGTCGCCGGCGTATGATGCCTTGCAGTTCGCATCCGAGCCCAGCGCGGCGACCCAATCGGCATGCGAGCCGCCGGCGCATGCGCCATCAGCGCACTGGGTACCCAGGTCGATCCTTCCATCTCCGAGATCAGCCGCGCACGCGGGAGCATCCGCGAACGGATCAAACTCCGGAACGGCGCAGGCGGCGATGAAGAGTAGTAACGGCATTTCAGGCCTGGGAAAGCGTACGATGTCCCGTCATCCTGAAGCGGCCAGCCGGGTCGGGTGCGGACGGGAAAGTAATGTTCACGTTGCGACGACCAGCGGCGACCCTGGCCCAGATCGGACTGGGTCTGGCCGTAACGGGACTCCGAAGGCACGCCGCTGGGGCGACGAGCGCGCCCAGTCGCCGGCTCGACGTCGGCGCACCAAGGGTCCACCCGTTCGGGGCAGCACATGCAACCATCATATTCCCTCGCCCCCCGGCAGGACCCAGACTCCGCCGGAGGCCGGAGCATCTCCCGTCATCCCTGGCGCTCCGATCGCAAGATCCACGCCTCCACCATCGGTGAGCTCCGCCGACGCCACCGTGATGCCCAGCCCCCAGGACGTGGCTCCCCCCGTGACCGTGGCCTCTGCGATCGTCTCCACGTTGTCGGCACCCACCACCGGGCCGTAGATCACGTACACCGCCCCGCTCGATTCGCCCCGGTAGTCGACGCCTGCCGCCCCCACCGCCATGTCGCCCCGGCCATCCATGTTCTGGTCCCCGATACCAGTGATGGCACTACCGAAGCCGTCGTAGGCGAGGGCACCATAGACTGTGGCGCCGCCATCATTGGCAAACACCACGCCGGTGAGCCGATCACCACCGAGAATGCAAATCGCCCCCGCGCGCACGTCATAGTCGCGAGCTGTACCTGGAACAAGGAATGCAGCGTCGGGGTGGCCGTCGCCGTCCTGGTCGCCAACCGTGGCGATCTGATCCTGCTCGTAGCCGATCGCCCCCCCATCCCCCACTGGACCCAGCACGAGAGCATCCGCGTCGGAGGCGACCAGGTCTCCAGACACCGGACCCCGGAAAATGTAGGCTGCACCAGCGGAGTGCTCCATGTCGGCGTCTCCCCAGGCGGCAACGGCAAAATCCGGCCAGCCATCACCATCCAGATCCCCAAGGCGAGCAACCGATGTGCCGAACCGCGAGGACGCCGTCCGCTGTGCGGGGTTCCCGAGAATCCGGACCGAGGCGTCGGTAAGCGCTCCGCCGTGGTCGCTCGGACCGCTGAGCACGTAGGCAGCACCAGCGTGACTCGCCCAGACATCGCTCGTGGGCGCGCCGACCAGGAGGTCGGGAGCGCCATCGCCCGTGACATCCCCCACGCCAGCCACGTCGGTTCCAGCGCCGTCCCACTCCATTTCGTGATCCCACGGCGTGCCTGATTCCTCGATCTGGACGTCGCCCACAAGAGGGCCATGAAGTACGTATACCGCGGGGTCGTATAGGTCGGAGCTGGTTTTTTTCGGCATTCTGGCGACCACAACCACGTCGTCGTTTCCGTCGCCGTCAGCGTCGCCGATGAAGTCGGTCGCCCAGCCCACCTCGCTGTCCACTTCAGAGCCGAAGAGGCGCGAGGGTGCATCCGCGAGGCGCTGATCGACGACGACAGGGCCGCTGACGATGTAGACGACTCCGCGCCCGCCGCTCGCGTCGGGCGCGGAGACCAGGAGGTCGGCGTGCCCGTCGCCGTTGATGTCGCCTCCGGCCGCCAACGACGTACCTGTCAGGTCATCAGCGCGCCAGCCGCTGAGAAGGACCCCGTCTTTAGCAACGTCGATGTCCCTCGCCCAACCGCAGCCCTCAGGGCTCCCGTCGCAGTTGTCATCGACGCCGTTGCCGCACACCTCCGTCGCCGCGGGGTGCACCATCGGGTCGGAGTCGTCGCAATCGCCGCCACCCGCAGTGAAGCCATCGCCATCCTCGTCGACCACGGGCTCCTCGCCGGTCTCGGCGGCGGTATCCAACGGGTCCCCGGTGCTGTCCGGCACAGGGAGAGGAGGGTCCAGCTCGTCTGGGCAGGCGGCGAGCGCGCCGCTCGCCGTGCCGCAATCCGGCACCGCTCGGCACGACCAGAACAGGAGGCTGAGCCAGAACACGGGCGAACCCCAACAGCGCTCAAGGGTTATCTCGCGGGCGGCAGGGGGGCGAGCCCTCCCGATCGCGAGCCGACCTCCGGCGGCCGCGTCAGCCAGCTGAAACATATACGTAATACTTGTATAAAGTGAGATCCCCGGGAGCCGTCGACGGCCCCCGGCGACCGGAGGAGGCGGGCTGGAACCTCGCTGCGCGTTGACCGCCGCCCAGACTCGCGCGCCTCACTGGGTTAGTGCGGCTCCGAACTGGAGCCCGGCGCGGTGCGGCGACCAGATGCGCCGAAATAAAGCTTCATCGCCCATATCCCACCCGGACCATCTCCTTTGCCACCTCGCCGTTCTCCCTCAACCAGTTCCGAAATCGTCCCGTTAGGGCTACCATAAAGAACCCCCTTCCAGACGCAAGTTTGGAAGGGGGTTTCTCGTTGGGGGATCGCGAGGCCTGAGGGGTGGTGGGCCTTGGTCTGCAGCGGACGCGGAGGCAGCCCCGTGGCTGTGCTCGTCACGCGCAACACGAAGCACGTCTGGCGGACCGGCGTAATGAACCTCGACCCATCTGCGCAGCGCGGGCGAGAGGGGTAACCCCGGCCGCGCTCCACCGAGGTCCCCGCTGTCGGCCACCGCCCCCCGGCGGCGATAGCTTCCCCGGATGGAGCCGTACCGCTTCGACGCCCGATTTTTGGAGCACGGCCTGACGGCGGCGGCGCTGTCCCTCCCCGAATACGCCGAACCCTACCGGGTGCTGCTCGTGGCCGAGGACGCGCCGCTTCGGCCCCTCCTCGCCGCCCACCCCCTCCTCGTGGCCGACGCGCCTCCCGATCTGCGCCGCCGGGCCCCCGCCTTCGCCCAACTCTCCACGCGCGTCACCGCGCCGCGCCACTCGCAGCCTCCGCACCGAGACCACCCCCACCGCCCCGGCGACCCGCGCCGCTTCACGCTCTTCTGGGCCGAGCGCCCCCGCAACCACGCCCACACCTTCTTCATCGAGGAGTCGTGCGCGGATGAGCTCGCCGACGCCACCACCGGCTGGCTCCTCGGGAACCGCGAGGCGGCCGAAGCGGCTGCGCTTCGGGTCACGCTGTTCCACGACGACCCTCGCCGGGTCACCCGCTACGCGCTTCCGCCTTCACACGTCTTCGCGTTCACCTCGCTGGTGACCGGCGACCCGGCCCCGTGGCTCCTCCTCGACGCCCTGGCGCGCTCCACGGTCACCACCCGGCTGCTCGGGAACACCGAGATCGCGACCCGGCTCACGGAGCACCTGCTTGCGCGCCTCGGCGCTCGCGCGTGGACCGAGGCGTGGGAACGGCCGCGGGTGGTGATCGCGGACGACTCCACGCTCCTTCACGGCCGACTTGGCCGCGGCGAGAGCGGCGAGGGCTTCTTCCGGGTGTGGTTGACCTTGGCGGAGCAGAGCGTCTCGGCGACCGCCACCGGTTAGCGGCGCCGACGATGCGCCCGCTGGTGATCCTGCCCACGCTCGACGAGGCCGCCACGGTCGCCGGGGTGATCGCCCGGATCGGCATGGCGCTCCCGGATGCGCAGGTGCTCGTGGTCGACGACGCGTCGGCGGACGGCACGGCGGACATCGCGCGTGCTTCCGGCGCCGAGGTGCTCGCCCGCACCGGCCCCCGAGGCCTCGGCCACGCCTACCGCGCGGGGTTCGCCTGGGCCCTCACCGGCGGCTTCGACCCGATCTTCCAGATGGACGCCGACGGGTCCCACGACCCCGCGGACCTCCCGCGGCTCATCGGCGGCGAGCTCGTGCTCGGCTCGCGGTGGGTGGCCGGCGGCGGCACGCGGCGGTGGGGCGCCTCCCGGCAAGCGCTCTCCCGCTTCGGCAGCGCCTACGCCCGCGCCTGGCTCGGCTTGCCCTACCGGGACGTCACCGGCGGCTTCAAGGCGTGGTCCGCCGCGTTGCTCGCCCGGGTGGCGCCGCAGAGCACGCTCGCCAGCGGCTACGCGTTCCAGGTGGAGATGACGCTGCGGGCGCACCGGCTCGGCGCCCGGATCGTCGAGGTGCCCATCGTTTTCACCGAGCGCGAAGCTGGCGCGTCGAAGATGAGCGCGGCGATCGCCCTGGAGGCGGCGCGGCTGGTCCCCGGGCTGCGGAGCGTGCGGACGTGAGCGCGTCACCTCCCCCGACCGCCCCGGCACCCCGCGCCCCTGGCCCCGACACCCCCGCGACGCCGGCACCCACGCCCCCCGCCCCCACCGTCCCCGGCGCCCGCCTCGCCCTCGCCGCCTTCGCGCTGCTCGCCCTCGCCCGCCTCGCCCTCGCCGCCAACGTGGGACTCATCGAGGATGAAGCCTACTACTGGACGTGGAGCCGCCGCCTCGCCGCCGGCTACTTCGACCATCCCCCGGGCATCGCCTGGTTCATCGCCGCGGGGACCGCCCTTGTCGGAAAGAGCGAGCTCGGCGTTCGGTTGGTGCCCGTGCTCGCGGGCGTCGCGGGCGCTGCGCTTCTGCTCCCGTACTCCCGCGATCGCCTGCGCTACGCCATGCTCGTGGCCGGAATCCCGCTCTACGCCCTCGGCGGCGTCCTCGCGACGCCGGACGCCCCGTTGTTCTTCGGCTGGTGCCTCGCGCTCCGCGGCGCCCTCGACCGAAAGTGGGTCCTCACCGGCCTGGGCGTCGGCCTCGCCGGGCTCGGGAAGTACACCGGCTGGGGGCTCTGGCCGCTGCTCCTGGCCGCAGCGCCCGCCGAAGCCGCGGCCATGCTCCCCGGCGTGCTGGTCACGCTCGCGGTCCTCGCGCCGAACCTCTGGTGGAACGCCACGCATGCATGGCAGAGCGTCGGGTTCCAGGTCGGGCACGGGCTCAACCGTCCGCCCGCAGGGGCCCTCGCCTTCTTTGGCGCGCAGGTCGGCCTCTCCGGGCCGCTGTTCTTCCTCGCCGGCAGCGTATGGGCGTGGCACGGCGGGAAGGCGATCCTGCGCGCGCCGCTCCGCCCCACGGACGACGAAGCCCGCACCGAACGCCTGCTCTGGTTCACCAGCGTCCCCGTCGTGGTCTTCTTCACGCTCGCGGCCACCCGCGGCTCGGGGGAGGCGAATTGGGCCGCGCCCGCCTACCTCGCCGTGGGCGTGGCGCTCGCCCGCTCTACGGGGCGCCTGGAGCGCGGAGCGTGGATCGCGGCCGGGGTCGGCCTGGGGCTGTCGCTGCTGGTGTCCGCCCACGTCGTGCGCCCGATGGTGGAGATCAAGGGCGATCCGACGGCCCGCCTCGGCGTGGGCGCAGACCTCGCCCGGAGCGTTCAGGCCTGGGGCGTGCAGCCGGTGTACACCTCGCGGTACCAGGAGGCGGCCCTGCTCGCCTGGTACGGGGACCTCGAAGCCTACGCCCTCCCCGGCGTGGATCGCCCCGACCAGTACGACCTCTGGCCCATCCGCTGGTCCGACAAGGCGCTGTTCGTGCGGGAGTGGCGCGGCGGGCCGAGCGCCACGGTGGACGCCTTCTGTTCCGAACGCGGCGGCGCCAACGTGGTGAGCGAGAACGAGATCGACGGCAGCCCCATCCAGCGGTGGCAGATCTACGAGGTCTCCGGGTGTCGAGCGGCGGATCCGCGCTGATCCCGATATTGCGCGACCGTGGCCGATCCGATCTCCGAGGACGTGACACCGTCCCAACGCGCAGCCCTGGGCCTCTCCCTGGGCGCCTGCTTCGCGCTCGCCCCCGTGGCGGTGTCGCTGGCGTGCGGCGCGCCCCCGGAAGCGCCGGCCCCGGCCCCGACGGCGCGCTCGTTCGGCGGTGAAGCGAGGGCACCCGCGGCGCCGCCCCTGCCGAAGGGGGTCGATCCCCTCCCCCGCAAACTCTGGGTCCAACCTGAGTCCCCGGTGCTGGAGGTCGCGGAGGCGCTGCGCCCCAAACACCCCGACGACGCCGAGCTGCTCGACCGGCTCGCCAACGAGCCCACCGCGATCTGGCTCGGCGGCTGGACGAAGGACCCCAAGAAGACCGTCGCCGGCATCGTGAGCGCCGCCGCCAAGGAGGAGGCGATCCCCGTGCTCGTCCCGTACAACATCCCGAACCGGGACTGCGGGCAGTATTCGGCGGGCGGCGAGGCGGGAGCCAAGGCCTACAAGAAGTGGATCGGCGACGTCGCCGCTGGCCTCGGGCAACACCCGGCCATCGTCATCCTCGAGCCCGACTCGCTCACCGTGATGGACTGCCTCACCGACCTCGGGATGGATGAGCGCCTCGCGCTCCTGGGCGACGCGGTGACCGCGCTCTCGGCGGACAAACAGGCCAGGATCTACCTGGACGGCGGGCACCCCAACGCGTTGCCCGTCGACGAGATGGCCGCGCGCCTGCAGGCCGCCGGCGTAGAGCGTACCCGAGGCTTCGCGCTCAACGTCTCCAACTTCGTCTCCACCAAGGACAACGTCCGGTATGGCGAAGCGCTGGCCGCCCGGCTCGGCACGGCCCAGTACGTCGTGGACACCAGCCGCAACGGCCGCGGCGCCTCAGGCGACTGGTGCAACCCCTTCGGACGGGCGCTCGGCGAGGAGCCCAGCACCCACACCGGCCTCGCCCACGCGGACGCCTACCTGTGGGTGAAGCGCCCCGGCGAGTCCGACGGCGCCTGCCACGGCGGTCCGCCCGCCGGCAAATTCTGGGGCGCCTACGCCCTGGAGTTGGCCAAGGCGTCGTGGGAGCCCGAGCTCAAGGCGGTGGCGGACGACGACGCCAAGGCCACGCCTCGTCGCCGGTGATCCGCCCGATCGGCGTGGTGTTTTTGGGGGATGCCGGGTCCGGGTGTGCGCCAGCCTATCGGTCGCTCCCGCTCCCCCGAGGGTGTGGCTCGCGGAGCGGGGCGCCGCGGCGGCGTGACCCGCCTCGACGGAGCAGGTCCCCCAGCGCGCGGAGCCCCATGGTGCCCGGAATGAGCAGCAGCGTGAGCAAGGGCCAGGCGAGGAGCGCGTAGGCGGCGCCCAGGACCGGGAAGAACGGACCGGGGACCTCGGCGAACCCGTCCGGGATCAGGGTCAGCGCGGCCACGGCCGGCCAGGCGGCCACGGCGGCGATCGCCGCGCCGGCCAGGAAAAGGAGGCGCCGCCGCGCGCCCGCGAGCGCCGCCGGGCCGAGGGGGGCGCCGAGCACCGCGGCCACGGCGATGGCGGGGGAGACGAGGACCGCCCCGAGCCAGATGGCCGCCCCCGCGAAGTTGTTGCCGGCTTCCCGCGCCGTGATCAGCCGCGCCAGCATCGCGACCACGTCCACCCCGAGGAGCACGGTGGACAGGACCACCAGGATCACCCACGGCGCCGCCGCGACCAGCCCGCCGAGCGCCGTCATCACCGCCGTGCGCCACAACCAGCCCCAGGCGGAGCGGGCGCGGAGCAGGCCAGCGGGCGCGGGCGCGGTCATGCCCGGAAGATAGCGCGCCTCAGCGCGGGCGCAGCCGCCGGCAGCTTCCGTCCGCCCCGGGCACCGTCGTCACCTTGAACGCAGGAATGCGGATGCACGTGCGGCTGGCGCGCGGATCGTCGGTCGTGGTGACCGAACAGCCGGCGTCGTTGCAAGCGGCGGCGAGCACCCGGAGCTGGTCCGGGGTGTCGGCGCACGCGGTGATGGCCCCCGCGAGGCGCGACGGAAGCGCGGCGGCGGGCGCCGGCGCCGGGCACGCGGGCGGTTCTTGCGCGGGCGGCAAGGGCGAGGCGTGCGCCGCGACCGCCGTCCGGACTTCGGGCGGGGTGCCGGAGAGGCAGGCGATCGTGTCCGAATCGTAGGTCGAGCCGGCGGCTTCGAGGGTGGTCGCGACGATCGAGGTCGGCACGCCCGCGTCGAGCATCCCGAGGATCTCGCCGCAGTCGAGCGCCAGTGCCGAAGGCAGGAGGAGCATCCACATGCCCCCGATGATACCGCCGGCGCGATGGCGCGCAAACCCCGAAATTCCGATCCTCCCGACGACTTCGACGCCGACGAGGCCAACGCGGCCGAAGCGGTCGACGCCGGGCGCCCCGTTCGCAGCGAACATCGCGCCGACATGGACGAGCTCAAGGCCCTGTCCAACCAGATCGCGGCGATGCCCGTCGGTCGCCGCCGCGCCCTCCCCCTCGACGCCGACGCCCAGGCCCAGTTCGACCTCCTCGCCGCCGCCGAGCCGAAGCCCGATCGCCGGCGCCTCCTGATGCGCGCGAAGCTGCTCCTCGCCAACGTGGACCCGGAGCTGCTCCGGGCCGCCCTCGCCGGCGAGGGTCCGGCCGCCCGCTGGGAGTCCGAGAGCGTACGGTGGCGGCAGCGCCTCGTCGCCGGGGACGACGCGCTGCTCCAGGACTTCCTCCAAGAGTGCCCCAACGGTGACCGTCAGGCGCTGCGGACGGCAGCACGCGAAGCACGGGGTACAGGCCCCGCGGCCACGCGGGCGTTCGCGCGGCTCCTGCAGCTCGTCCGCGAGGCAGGGCCGCCGCAGTCGCCGTAGGGCGACTCGGCGGTCAGGCCCGCGCGGGGCCAAGGCCACCGCCCCGTCGGCGCCGCGATGCCCAGGCAGGATCGCCCGGCCCGGGCGGCGCGTGATCCGGGCATCGCCCAGATCGGGCTCAGTACCGAGAGAGCTTCGGCGCGAGCTGGCTCCACTGGTGAAGCAGGTGCATCTGCATCATCGGGTAGAGCATGCCTTCTTCTTTCACGTTGTGCTGCTGGATGACCATGAGCAGCGTGTCCCCGTTGTCGAGGAGGCCGCCGAGGTCCTGGTCCGCCAGCGCCATCGCCATCTGGTCGAGGAGGCCGCGCATCTGGTCGTGCTCGGCACGCATCACCATCGTGGGACCCCGTACCATTCCCGTGGCGGACTCGAAGGCAGGGAAGAGCACCTGCTCCTCCATGTCGAGGTGGCGGCGCATCGCCTTGTCGAACGAGGCGAACGCCTGGGCGGCGCCGAGCGCGTCGTCCCCGCCCGCGGGGCCCTCCACGGCGGCCCACAGGTCGTCGCAACGACGGTGATCGGCGGTGAACCAGGGCTCGGGGCCCGCTTCCAGGGATACAGGGTTGGACATTGATTCCTCTCGTGTTATCATACGATAACATGGACCCTGCCGAACCGTCACCCCCCTCCCGAAAGGAGCAGATCGTCCGCGCGGCGCTCGGCCTCCTCGCCGACGTGCCGATGGAGGAGATCACCACCCGCCGCCTCGCCGCGGAGCTCGGGCTCACCCAGCCGGCGCTCTTCCGCCACTTCGAGAGCCGCGAGGCGATCCTGCTGGCCGTCGTCGCCGCCGGTCGGCGCGACCTGGAGCAGGTCGCCCTGGCCGTGATCGAGTCCGACGCGCCGGCGCTCGACCGGCTCCGTCAGCTCGGCGCCGCGCTGTTGCTCCACGTCGAGGCGCATCCGGGTTTCCCCCGCCTGCTCTTCGCCGCGGCGCTCCCAGGTGCGGGCCCGGTCCGGGAGGCGATGCGCCACATCGTCACCATGCAAGCGGCGCTGGTGGGCGCGCTGGTGGAAGAAGGTCAGGCCGCTGGCAGCCTCGACCGGTTCGTGGCTCCCGAGCACGCCGCCGGGCTGTACGTGGGCATGCTCCAGGGCCTCGTGCTGCGGTGGGAGGTCGGTGCGCGCCAAGGGCGGGCGATCGCCGGGTACGCCGAGCTCTTCGGGCTCTGGGCGCGGGGCATGGGCGCGCGGCCCGCGGGGGAGGTGCGTCCCGGCGGGCCGGGCAGCCTCGAAGCGGAGGTCGATCCTCACTCCGTCGGCCCGGCGCACCGCGGTCACCCCGTCGTCCGCCCGCACGGTCCGGCCATCCAGTTCGTGGACGGCGCCGCGCTCATCGCCACCGGGACGGACCCGTTGGCCACGGTGCTCGCCACCCTCGGAACGCTGCCGCCGGCCGGAGTGCTCGTCTTCCGGGCCCCGTTCCGCCCCACGCCGCTGGTGGCCCTGCTCCGGAAGCGGGGCCTCGCCGTGCACGAAGAGCCGCTCGACGAAGGACACTGGCTGCTCCTGGTGGTCCTGGGCGACCACCCGATCGAGGACCTCCGGGAGTTCGAGCCGCCGGAGCCGCTGGAGCGGGTCTTGCTGGCCGAAGCCCGGCTCCCGCGGGGCGGCGTGCACCTCGCGCGGGTGCCGCGCATGCCGCAGCTCCTGCTCGAGCGCCTCGTGGGCCGCGAAGTGCGCGCGTTGGCCGAGGCGCTCCCCGACGGCTCCGCGCTGGTGCGGCTGGAGCGGGCGTGAGCACCGGGATGGAGGGGCTGCGCACCGATCAGGCGCCGCCACTCGCCATCCCCGGGGCGTTCTTCCTCACGGCGCCGATGGCGCTGGTGGCGGCCGGCGTCCTCGCCCTCGTCGCCGGGCCGGACGGCCTCTCCACGCGCTGGAGCCCACCGATCCTGGCGATCACCCACCTCTTCACCCTCGGCTACCTCGGCTCGATCATGCTCGGGGCGATGTACCAGGTGGTGCCCGTGGTGGCGGGGGTGCCGGTGCCGGGCGCGCGGGCCGCCCACGCGGTGCTGGCCGGCTGGATCGGCGGGGTCACCGCGTTGGTGGCGGCGTTCCTCACGGGGGACCCGCATGGGTTCGTGGTGGCGGCGGCGCTGCTGGCGGCGGCCGCCCTCGGGTTCGCGCTGCCGGTCGCCGTGGCGTTGGCGCACGCGCCGAGCCGCACGCCCCCGGTCCTGGGGATGAAGGTAGCGATGATCGCGTTCGCGCTCGTGGTCACCGTCGGGCTCGCCCTGGCGGGGCGGCGGGCTGGGCTGCCGCTCCCCGCCGTGGACTTCCTGGCGTTGGTAGACGGTCATGCCGCGGTCGGGACGCTGGTGTGGGTCGGCGGCCTCCTCTCGGCCGTGTCCTGGCAGGTGGTGCCGATGTTCTACCTGGCGCCCGCGCCGCCGACGTGGAGCACGCGCCCGGCCGTCGTGCTGATCGCCACGACGCTCGCGGCGATCCCGGGGGTGGTGCTGCTCGGCGGGAGCCCGCTCGCGGTCGCGGTCGCCGCCGTGCCCGCCTTGGGGGTCGTGTGGGTCGTGCACCCGGCCGTGACGATCCGGGCCATCGTCGGCCGCAAGCGCAAACGTGCCGACTACAGCCTGCGGTTCTGGCTGGCGGGGCTGGCGTTCGCGGGACTCGCCGCAGGCCTCGTCCCCGTCGCGTGGGCGTGGGAGCCGCGCGGCGTGCTGCTCCTCGGGTGGACGGCGGCGTTTGGCTGGGCGGGCCTCGTCACCCACGGCATGCTCAGCCGGATCGTGCCGTTCCTGGTGTGGTTCCATCGGTTCTCCCCGCTCGTCGGGCGGGTGCGCGTGCCATCGATGCGGGAGCTGCTGCCCGAGTCCAGGCTCGGACCGGCGCTGGCGCTACACGGGGCCACGGTGGTGGTGGGCCTGCTCGGTATCGCCACGGGGATCGCCGGGATCCTGGGCGTGGCTGCGGTGCTGCTCATCGCCACCGGGGTCGCGTTGGAGGTGAACCTCGCCCGGACGCTGCTGCGTCGGCCGGCGGGGTGAGGTGAGGCGGGCGAACAGGTCGATCGTCCAGGTTTATCGGTTGGTTCCCCCTCCCGACCCTCCCCCACCCTCGCGAGCCACGACAAGCGTCGGCGAGCTCCATCGGCGCGGCAGCCCGATTGGAGGAATCGCGCGAACCGCCAGTCTCGCCCCGGCGGTTCCTCGACCACCGAGGTCTCCGCCGGGCAGGGCGGTGGAGCGCAGCCAGCCCGTTGACCGCTCCTACCGACCGCCCGAGATCACCGCTCGCCCGGCGAGGACGCGGCGCCGGGGGGTCTTGCTTGCGCACGCGCTCGCTCCGCGTCGCCGCGACGTGCGAACGATCCTCATCCGGCACGGACCGCATCACGCGTTGTCGCCGCCCCATCCGCCGCCGCCGGGCGTCTCCACGATCACGCGGTCGCCAGCCGCCATCGCGGTCGGCTCGCCGTCCCACGCAAGGGTTTCCCCGGAGCGAACCAGCCACGCCCGCCCGGGCAGCCCGTCATCGCCGCCGCAGAGCCCGCGCGAGCCCGGCCGCCACGCCGCCAGGAGCGCCGCGCGCGCTGGCGCCCGCAGCTCCAGCTCGCGCACCAGCCCGTCCCCGCCGCGGCGCACCCCCGCCCCGCCGCTCCCCGGCCGGAACGCGAAGCGCCGCACCCGCAGCGGCAGCCGCGCTTCGACGACCTCGGGGTCCGTGGACCGGGTGTTGGTCATGTGCACCTGTCCGCCGGACCGCCCGTCGGCGGTGACGGTAGCACCGAGACCGCCGCCGAGGGTCTCGTAGAAGGCCCAGTCGTCCGCGCCGAAGCTGAGGTTGTTCATCGTGCCCTGGGAATCGGCGCGGACGCCGAGCGCGCGGAAGCAGAGGTCCACCAGCCGCTGCGAGGTCTCCACGTTCCCACCCACGATGGCGGCGCCGGGCGGCGGATCGAGCAGCGAGTCCGACGGAACCACCACGCGGACCGCGCGGAGAACGCCCTCGTTGAGCGGCAGCGGCGAGGCCACGATCACCCGAAGCACGTAGAGCACCGCGGCGTAGACGACCGCGCGTGGCGCGTTGAGGTTGCCGGGGTGGGGCCCGCGGGTGCCGGTGAAGTCGAAGGTGCCGCCGCCGATGCGAACCCGAAGCGGGACGCCGTCGATCGTGTCCTCGGCCTCGCCGCGGAGCTCGGGCAGGCGCGCGGCGACCGCGGCCTGCACGGCGGCGACGAGGTCGGCCATGGCGGCGGCGATCGCCTCGGGGGGGCCGAGCGCGGCGAGGGCGCGCGCGGCGTGTTCGTTGGCGGCCACCTGGGCTTCGAGGTCCGCGGCGACGGTGGCAGGGTCCCGACTGCCGCTCAGGTGCGGGAGGGTGAGCACGCCGCCGGCCACCAGGCGCCAGCGACGGAAGACCAGCCCTTCGTCCGCGAGCGTGCGGCTGCGCGGGGGCATCGAGCCCGGCGTGAGCCCGCCCACGTCCACGTGATGGGCGCGGTTGGCGACGAAAAACATTGCCTTTCCGATGCGCACGCAGCGGATCACCGTCAGGTCGGGCAGGTGGGAGCCGCCCGCCGAGGGGTCGTTGGTGAGCCAGGCTTCGCCGTCCGCCGGGTCGGGGTGGACCGACAGCACGTCCCGCACGGTCTCGCCCATCGCGCCGAGGTGCACCGGCACGTGCGGCGCGTTCGCGACGAGCGTGCCGTCGCCGTCGAAGACCGCGCAGGAGAAGTCGAGGCGCTCCCGGATGTTCACCGAGCGGGCCAGCCGCCGGAGCACCTCGCCGGCCTCCTCCGCGACGCCGGCGAAGCGGCGCCCCCAGAGCGTGCGCTCGGTGGCGAGATCGAGCCTCGGCGTCGCGCCCCCGATCCCGTCGCCTGCGACCACCGCCGCCGTCGCCCCCCTCCGGAGCCGCAGCAGCGCCCCTTCCCGACGTAGCGACCATCCGGCCTCCACCACCAGCGTTGTCCCCGGGAGCGTCAAGCGCGCGGGACCATCGAGCGCCTCGGGGACCGAAGCGGGCCAACTCGGCGCGGGCAGCGGTTCGGCCGACGCGCCCAAGACCCGCACCCGCGCGTTGACCACCTCCACCCCGCGATCCGCCCGCACGAAGCCGTGTCGCCGCCGATGCTCCGCCTCGAACGCCGCGCGTGCCCCCTCCGCCGTGGCGGCCACGACCGCGATCGGCGCGTCCGTCCCCACGGTCCGCAGCTCCACCTCCCGGACGACCGTGCCCTCCGCCGAAAGCTGCCCTTCCAGGCGGGCCCAGGCGGCCTCCACCGCGGGCCACGCTCCGGGAAGCGCCTGCCAGATCGGGGCCACCGCCTCCTCCCCGGCGCGCGCGAGCCCCTGGCCCCAGGCGCTGAGCACCGGCGCGCAGACGTGGACGAGCACCTCCTCCAGCCCGAGCAGCTCCGCCACGGCGCAGGCGTGTTGGCCCGCGGCACCGCCGAAGGCCACGAGCGCGCCGCCCCGGACGTCGACGCCGCGGCGGAGCGCCAGCCGCCGCACCGCGCCCGCCATCGCCGCGCGAGCCACCGCGAGGAAGCCCGCCGCGGGCCCGGGGAGGTCGACCCGCTCGGGGTAGACGGGCCGGCCGAACGCCGTGGTGTCGACGAGGCCCGCGGCGATCGCCGCGTCCGTGAGCGTGGGCGGACCGCCCCGGCCCCAGGCCTGTGGACCGGGAGCGGCGCCCGCCGACCCGGGACCCACCGTCCACCCGAGCCCGTCGTGGCCGAGGATCGACCCGCCGCCCGCGGCGATGGTCTCCACGTCGAGCGCCGGCCGCCCCACGCGGAGCCCGTCCACCCGCCACCCCGGCTCCCGGCGCCCCACCTGGCCGGGCACCACGAGGCACACGTCGGTGCTCGTGCCCCCCATGTCCAGCCCGACCGCCAGGGAGACCCCCGCCAGCCGCGCGACGGCCTCCACGGCGAGCACACCGCCCGCCGGCCCGCTCAGCACCGCGTCGGGTGCGCGGAGTGCGGCCGCGGGGACGAGGCTGCCGTCCGAGCGGATCGCGTGGGCGGCGGCGGGGATGCGGTCGCGGACGAGGGCGCGGGAGAGGATGGGGGTGATCGCCGCGTCGAGCAGGGTGGTCTCGACGCGGGCCAGGTAGCCGACCTCGGCGCTGCACCGGTGGCCGAGGCTCACCGGTACGCCGGGCGGGACCCGCGCCGCGAGCGCCAGCTCCTGCGCCGGGCTCCAGCCGCTCCCGAAGAGCACGATGGCCACGGCCGCGATGCCCGAGAGATCGAGGTCCACCGCGCCGAGCGGATCGACCTCCTCGCCGCCGGGGCCCATGCGTCCCCTCACCTCGACCACCCGGGCGCAGAGCGGCTCGGGCCAGGCGGCGTCGGGGTCGAAGAGCTCCCGCCGCGCCATGTCGCCGAGGCGCACGAGGTCGCCGAAGCCCTCCGTGATCACGAGGAGCACCGGCACCACCCGCCGCTCGAGCAGCGCGTTGGTGACCACCGTCGTGCCGAAGGTGAGCGCACCTTCGGCGAGCGCCCCCACGATCGCCTCGTCGGAGGCGACCTTGCGCACCGACACCTCCCCATTCCGCACCGTGACCACGTCCGTGAACGTGCCCCCGCGGTCGACGAAGGTGCGGGGCCCGGCCCCGCCCGCCCCGTTCACGCTACGGGCAGGTGGTGTCGGTGGACGCGGTGCAGGTGCCCGCCGCGCAGCTCACGGTGTCGGTGAGCGACGTGGCGTTCGGGTAGCAGTACTTGTCGGTGCTCGACGGGTTCTGCTGGATGTCGTAGACGCTGTTGTCGTCGCCGGTGGTGTCCTCGCCCCAGTCGCAGCCGACCGAGTCGACCGTGCCGTCCGTCTGGGAGCCGAGGTACATCCCACCTCCCTTCGGGGAGGTGTTCTGGGTGACGCCCGCCGCGCCGAGCACCGTCGCGGCGCAGCTGAACATGCCGTGGTTCTGGACCCACACCCCTCCGCCGACGACGGACGCAGCGTTGTCGGTGATGATCGTGTCCTGCAGGTCGGCCCAGCCGTAGCCGTACACCGCGAGGCCGCCGCCATACTTGGCGGTGTTCCCCGTGATGATCGAGTCCACGAGCGTGACGTTCGGCACGCTCGGGAGCGCGCCGGTGGAGGTGGACCGGCTGGCGACGACGCCGCCGCCCGAGATCCCGCCGTAGCCCGAGCCGTCGGTGATGGTGAAGCCATCGAGCTCCACGGTGCCGTTGGCGACCTGCACCACCGCGGCCTTCGGGCCGCCCGACGAGTAGTTGGTGGTGAGCGTGGTGGCGCTGGCGCCGTTGAGGCCGACCAGCGTGATGTCCGTGGCGGAGGACGACACCGACACGCGGACGTTCCAGGTCCCGTCGCAGAGCTCGAGGGTGCCCGACTTCATCGAGTACGTGGCGCTCATGGCGTCGCCGATGATCACCGGAGTCGTCACGGTGCCGGCGATGAGCTTGGCGGTGACGTCCGTGGGGACGCCTGCGGTGGACCAGTAGGTGGCACGGCCGACGTCGACCGCGCTGCCGTCACAATCGTTGTCCTGGCCGTCGCAGAGCTCGGTGGCGCCGGGGTAGCTCAGGTTGTAGCTGTCGTCGCAGTCGCCGCCGGTGGAGATGCCGTCGGTCGGGGCGTAGCACTGGGTCACGAAGGTCGCGGGATCGCCGTAGCCGTCGCCATCGGCGTCGGTGTACCAGTCCTGCTCGCCGAAGGCGCCCGCTTCGTCGGCGCCGCCCACACAGTTGTCGTCGATGCCGTTGCAGACTTCCACGGCGCCCGGGTTCACCGCGGCGTCCACGTCGTCGCAGTCGGTGCCGTCGGAGACCCAGCCGACGCTCGCGGAGCACGCGATGGTGCTGGTGGCGGGATCGCCGTAGCCGTCGAGGTCCACGTCTTCGTAGAAGGTGCTGGTGAGGCCTTCGTCGGTGGCGCCGTCGCAGTTGTCGTCCGTGCCGTTGCAGGTCTCGGTGGCGCCGGGGTTCACGGTGCCGTCGGCGTCGTTGCAGTCGGTGTCGTCCGCCACCTGATCGGCCGCGGCTTCACAGGCGGACACGCCGGTCGAGGCGTCGCCGTAGGTGTCGCCATCGGCGTCGGTGTACCAGGTGATCTCGCCGACGGAGCCCGCTTCGTCGACCGCGCCGTCGCAGTCGTCGTCGAGGCCGTCGCAGCTCTCGGTGGCGCCCGGGTTCACGCCGGCGTCCGCGTCGTCGCAGTCGTCGCCGACGGCGACGGTGTCGGCCGGCTGGGTGCAGGTGGTGACGGCGGTGGCGGGATCGCCGTACGCGTCCCCGTCGGCATCGGTGAAGTACGTGCCGGCGTCGACCGAGTCGTCAGGGTCCACGATCTTGTCGCAGTCGTTGTCGATGCCGTCGCACACCTCGGCCGCGCCGGGGTTCACGCCCGAGTCGGCGTCGTCGCAGTCGAACCAGCTCTCGACGTAGCCGGCGGGCTCGTAGCAGGAGGCGATGAACGAGGTGCTGTCGCCGTAGCCGTCGCCGTCGGCATCGAGGTACCAGGCCTTGGTGGTGGAGCCTTCGTCCACCGCGCCGTCGCAGTTGTTGTCGTTGCCATCGCACACGTCTTCCGCGGCGGGGTTGATGGCGGCGACCTCGTCGTCGCAGTCGTCGGCGTTGTTCACGAAGCCGACGTCGCCCTCGCAGCCCACGCCGGGGCTCTCGGCGTCGCCGTAGCCGTCGCCATCGGCATCGCGGAACCAGTAGGCGGCCGGGTTGTCGTCGACCTGCCCGTCGCAGTCCTGATCGAGCCCGTCGCAGATCTCGGTGGCACCCGGGTAGACCGTGGCGTCTTCGTCGTTGCAGTCGGTGCCGCCGAAGCCGCTTTTGGCCTGCCCGTCCCCGTCCTTGTCCCCGTCGTTGCCGTCGCAATTCTGGTCGATCCCGTCGTACCAGATCTCCTCGGCCGAGGGGTGCACGTCGGGGTTGTTGTCGTCACAATCGCCGCCTTCGACGGCGTATCCGTCCCCGTCGAGGTCGGTGAGCCCCGTCTCTGCGGTGTCGCCCGTCTCCGCGGTGTCGGCCGTGTCGGCCGTGTCCGCCGTGTCCAGGCCGATCGGCCCGGTGTCGCCATTGCTGGTGTCGGTGGAGGTGGCGCTGTCGCAGCCGAGCGCGAAGAGGACGAGGAGGGGGCTGAGGCGGAGCATGGAACCTCGAACTGCGGGTGTGGGGTGCCGCCCGTTATACCCGGGGTTGATGGGCGCTGACGACAGGGAAATGCACGACTCCGGCCCAAAGGCCCCCTCCACCGTCGCCGACTGGCTCGCCGGGCAAGGCTTTCGGGGCCGGGAGGCCCGCGAGCTGCTGCACCAGGGGAAGGTCTGGGACGACGCCACGCCGGTGACCTCCATGGGGCGCGCGGCGTCCGCGGCGCTGCGCCTGGAGCCGAACCGCCCCCGCTTCGACCCGCGAGAGGAGGCCGCGGTGGTCGCGCGAGACCCAAGGTTCGTGGTGATCTACAAGCCGTCCGGCCTGCTCAGCGTCCCGGCGCCCGGCCGCCACGAACCCAGCGCGCTCCGGGCCGTGGAGCGCTGGTTCGGCAAGGCCTTCGCCGTCCACCGCATCGACGAGGGCACGTCCGGGCTCCTCGTGGTGGCCCTCGACGAGCCGACCCAGGTCCGCCTGAAGGACGCGTTCGAGGTGCACGCGGTGGAGCGCGCGTACCTCGCCGTCGTGCGCGGCTCGTTCCCGCCCACGCCGCGGACGGTGCGCTCGGTGCTGGTGCGGGATCGGGGGGATGGGCGCCGCGGCACGGCAGTCGAGGCGGGGACACCCGGGAAACAGGCGATCACGCACCTGCGGCTGGTCGCGACGGCGGGCGGGCGCTCGCTGGTGGAGGCCCGGCTGGAGACCGGGAGGACGCATCAGGTGCGCATCCACCTCTCGGAGGCCGGGTTTCCCCTCTTCGGCGACGATCTCTACGGCCGCGACCGCGGCGGCCGCCTCGCCTTGCACGCCCACATCCTCGGCTTCGCCCACCCCTGGACCGGGGCGGCGATGCGCTGGGTCTCCCCGCTCCCGGACGACTTCGGGTGGCCGCCGGAGCGGTTCGGCGGACCGACGCCGGGGGAACGTAGCGGACGGGACGGCGCGCGGACGCCGGGCCCGGAGGGCCGCGGGGGTCGCCGACCGGCTGGACGGTCCGGAGGGCGCCGGTAGCCGCACCCCACCGAGGGTTCGACGTCGACCGATCCAAGGGTCGAAGGAGCGGGGGTCGAGCCGCGGCGTGCCGCCCGGCCACGCCGCGGTCGAGCCGCCGCCGGCAGCGAGCCTGGCTGGGCGGGCACCCGTGGCCGACGACCTGGCCTCAGTCCGCCGCGGCCGTCGGCGCCCGCGCCGTGGCCCACTCCATCCGAAAGCCGCCGCCCGCGTACACGCCGCTCCCGTAGGCCGCGCCGCCTTGAAGCTCGGGCCCCCACCAGAACCCGGGCGTCGGGTGTACGCTCCACCCGAGGGCCAGCCCGCCCCGCGCCCCGGTGGAGTCACCGCCGACGCGCAGCGCGCCATACGGGCCGGCCGTCCCGCCGAAGCGCGCGCCGCCCCACGCCCCGGGGATCAACCCCGGGGCCACCAGCCCGCCCGGGCCGAGGCCGAGCGTCGCGGCCCCCTCCACGGCGAACCACGGGGCCACGCGCACCGTGAACGACAGGCTGTCGGCCGTGCGGATGGCCGGCGCCTGAGCGAAGACGCCGGTGCCCCAGCCGAGGCTGGCGACCGGGGTGGCGGCGAGGGCGGAAGCCGTGAGGAGCGCGAGGAGCATGGTTCTCAGGTAGCTGCCTCGGATTTCAGCGGGGAGCGGGGAGTCTGAGCGCGGTCTGACGCACCCCGCTCCCTCAGCACCCGCACTCCCCCTGGGCGCTGAACGACGTCGGGCTCGCGCCGTCGCGCGAGACGGTGACGTCCACCGTGTACCCGGTGCTCTCGCACTCCTCTGGGTAGGGGCACGGTTTGGCGCTGCCCCAGCCAAGGTGCACGTCGTAGCCGCCGCCGACGAGGTGCGTCGGTGGCCCCGTGGGTGCGACGTCCGGAGCGACGGCGAGGACCCGCTCCTGCCCGTCGAGGTGCGCGCACGCCGTGGGCGCGCCGTACTCCTGCGCGAACAGCGAGGCCAGCGGGTGGGTGTCCGGGCGGAAGACGATGCAGGCGCAGCCGAGCGCGGTGAGGTCCACCTCCACCGGATCGACCTTCACGGGCCCGGAGAGCCCGGACGTCGCCGCGGTGACGGGCCCGGCGCACCGTACCTCCTGAGCGGCAGGCGGAGCGGTCGCGCCGGGGGGCGCCGAGACCGACGCGGCCGGGGCAACCGCGGCAAGCGGCGCGGGGGCGGGAGCATCCGGCAACGCGCGCCCGGGGATCGCCGCGCCGGGCCCTCCGCCCGAACACCCGAGGCCCACGCCCAGGAGTAGCCGTACGATCATCCCTGTCCCTCCGAACGCCGCCTTCCGGTAACCGCCGCGGCGGCGCCGCGATGCGCGCCAGCTTCCCGTCTGGACCAAGGCGGACCGGGCCCAGCGCATCGCCCAGATGTACCTTCTCTTCTGGAGGGCCTTGGTGGGGGACGTGGCCCGACCTCAGCGCCGACCCGCCCGCTCAGCGCGCCGATGCACCACCGCCCAGCCCAGGAGGCCGACCCCCACCGCGCCCGCCGCCTCCGCCGCGGGCGCCTGCTCGGGCACACAGTCGCAGCCGTCGGAGCACGCCGGGTCCGCGGCCCACTGCTCCTCTTCCCCCGGCTCGCGCACCGTCCAACTCAGCGACTTCGATGCGGAGAGCAGCCCCAGGCTGGCGGTGACCGTGGTCATGGCCGCACCCGGCTCGTTCACGGGATCGTGGCAGAGGTCCTTGAGGAGCGCGTGGTCCCCGCCGGGGAGCCCCGCGTCGGCGGACGCCGCCGCCACCCCGACCACCCGAGCCACCCGAGCAGGCCGATGCCGAACAGGGGCGAGCCCTCGCCCGTGTTCGGGCTCCCGCCGAGACGATTCGAGCACAGCGGGCTGGCCACCCACGGCTCCCCACCCTCCGCCGGGTCGGGCACGATCCACCTCAGCCTTTTGGCTGCGTGCTGGCCTCCATAGCTCGCGCGAAGCGTCGCCATCGCCGCCCCGTGCTCCGCGGTCGGGTCCCGGCAGAGATCCTTCAGGTACAGGTAGTCCGCCCCCGGGAGCCAGGACGCGAGCACCGCGGGCTGGGGACCCGCGACCGCCACCATCCGGTCGACGGACCAATGGACCGGTGCGCCGAAGATCAGGTTTCCCGCCTCGTCCCAGAGCACCGCCCGGACGAAGAAGGACCCGCCGGACCGCGTGGGATGGGCCCCCCTGCCGACCACCCGACGGCCAGCTCCATGCGCGCCACCGTCGGGTGTGCGACGACGTCGAGGGGGGCGACCGGGAAGCTCCTGCCGACGGTCTGGTAGCTCAGCGTCTGCCGACCTGAGCCGCGCGCGAGCACCGTCGCCGACATCGACGCGTAGCCGGAAGGCTGCACCTCACTCGCGCCGTCCAGCCGCCAGGTCCCGGCGGGGTGCGCGAGGATCGTCCCGGAGCCCCGCTTCCGCAGGGATGCGGTGAGCTCGAACGCCTGCCCGGACACGAGCCGCCAAGGCGCCGAGTCCTCCCTCAGCCACCCCTCCGGTGCGTCGAGGTAGACGTAGGGGCCCTCCGTGTAGGCCTCGGGCTGCATCGGCGTGACGCCCTCGACGTCCTCCGGCGCCACGACGTCGAACGGCACGGCGTCCGAGCTCGGCTGCGGCGCCGAAGCGGGCAGCCCACACGCCTTCGGCTCGAGGTTCAGCGTGACCGGTCCCGGCGTGTCGAACGTCGCGACCATGCCGTCCTGGTGACCGGCTGACATAGAGTAGTCGAAGCACAGGCTCGCGCCGTGCGCGACGTTGGCGCACGGCGAGCCCAGCGGGCACGTCGGCGACAGGTGCATGGTGGTCCCCTGGAGGACCCCGTAGGGGGCGGGGGACGCTGCGACGTCCACGATGCCGGACTCTTCGGAGAAGACGACCTGATGCAGGTCGGATTCGTACGTGGGGGGGTCGCCGTCGCAGGCCACGCCGAACACCAGCACGAACGCCAGGGCATGCATCTCGGGAGGCTATCCCGAGCGGCAAGCACTCACCACGCCCGGCCCCTACCCCAGCATCGACAGCAGGTTCATCTCCTCGAGCGCGCGGCCCGAGCCCTTCACCACCGCCGACTGCGGATCGTCGCAGACCAGCACCGGGAGGCCGACCGCCTCAGAGATGCACACGTCCAACCCGCGGAGCAGCGCGCCGCCGCCGGTCATGATGATGCCGCGCTCCATGACGTCGCCGACGAGCTCGGGCGGGGTGCGCTCCAGGGACGCGCGGACCGCCTCGACGATGAGGTTGACCGGCTCTTCGAGGGCGGCGCGGATCTCGTCGCAGTGAACCGTGACGATGCGCGGGAAGCCCCGCACCAGGTCGCGCCCACGGACCGCCATCTCCATCTGCATGCCGTCGTGCAGCGCGTTCCCGAGGCGGATCTTGATGTCCTCGGCGGTGCGCGGCCCGATCAGCAGGTCGTGACGACGGCGCATGTGCTGGGTGATGGCCTCGTCCATGTGGTCGCCGCCCACCTTGATGCTGCGGCTGTACACGATCCCGGCCATCGAGATCACCGCGACCTCGGTGGTGCCCCCGCCGATGTCCACCACCATGTTGCCGGTGGGCTCGGTGATCGGGAGGTCGGCGCCGATGGCGGCGGCCAGGGGCTCCTCGATGAGGTGCACCTCGCGGGCCCCGGCGCTCTCGGCGCTCTCCCGCACCGCGCGCTTCTCCACCTCGGTGGTGCCGTAGGGGATGCACACCACCATGCGCGGCGCCACGAAGCTTTTGCGGCCGTTCACCCGCTCGATGAAGTGGCGGAGCATCTGCTCGGTGAGCTCGAAGTCGGCGATGACGCCGTCCTTGAGCGGGCGCACCGCCTGGATGTCGGTCGGGCATCGGCCGAGCATCGCCTTCGCCGCCGTGCCCACCGCGACCACCTTCTTGTTCCCCTTCCGATCATGGTGGATCGCCACCACCGAAGGCTCGTTGCAGACGACGCCGCGCCCCTTGACGTACACCAGGGTGTTGGCCGTGCCGAGGTCGATCGCCATGTCCTGGGAGAACAGGCCGAGAACGGAATTGAACATGTGGACACCCGGGAGGGCTGAGCTTCGGGGGACGAAGCGGAGGGAAGCCGAGTCTATCGCGAAATAGCTTGACGTGACAAGAGGGCCGCGGCGACAAAGCCGCGATTTGCGGTTAGGCGCGCCGGCCGCCGGAGCCACCATGTCGTTGATCGAGAAGATGAGGTCCAGCACGGACTCCGCCAGCACCCGATTCATCATCGGGATGGTGGTGCTGATGTTCGTGGTGGTGGGCGGCGGTCGCAGCGCCCGCGGCGGCGGCTGCTCGGGCGGCATGGCCGCCACCGTGAACGGGGAAACGGTGCCGCTCTCCGAATACGAGCACCTCTTCCGCCGGGTGGAGCGCAACGTGGAGACCGACGCCGAACGGGCGTCCCTCTCCAAGAAGGTGCTCGACATGCTGGTGCAGCAGCACGCCATCCTCCAGGAGGCCGATCGCCTCGGCATCACCGTGTCCCCCGAGGAGGTGGCACGGGAGATCCGCCGTCAGTCCATCGCCCAGAAGGACGGCAAGTTCGACGAGGAGACCTACCTCGCCGCCCTGCAAGAGAACGGCTACGACCGCGCCTCCTTCGAGGTCGAGATCCACGACCGGCTCCTGCTCACCAAGATGCAGGACCTCATCAGCGAGGGGGCCGTGGTCACCGACGTGGAGGCGCAGAGCCTCATGAAGGAGCGGATGACCACGCTGGAGGCCAGCTACTTCACGCTGCCCCCCGAGGCGTTCTACGCCGACGTCACCGTGTCCGACGCCGACCGCGACGCCTACCTCACCAGCCACGCCGACACGATCGAGGCCCGCTACAAGGCAGACTACGACGCCAAGTACAACCTGCCGAAGCGCTACAGCCTGCACACGATCTTCTTCCGCAAGGACGTGCCGGGCGTGGAGAAGGCGGAGGTGCAGGCGCGCGCGGAGGCCGTCGCCACCGAAGCGCACGCCCCGGGCGCCGACTTCGCCGCCCTCGCCACCCGCTGGAGCGAGCACCCCACCGCCTCCCCCGAAGGCGACCTCGGCACCGTCGCGGTCGACGCGCTGGATCCCCTCCTCGTGAGCGCGGCGGACGCCGCAGGCGTGGGCAACCTCACCACGGTGGTGGAGACCGTCCGCGGCTTCCAGGTCCTCAAGGTCGATGCGATCGCCGAGGCCGAGGTCATCTCCTTGGAGAAGGCGAAGCCGGACATCGCGGTTCAGATGCTGAAGGACGAGCGGGTCGCCGCGGTGATCGACGCGTACGCCGGAAAGATGATCACCGAGTGGAGCGCCAATCCCACCGTGCCCCCGGGCGCGCTCGCGGCGGCGAAGTCCCTCCAGATGGACGAGACGGGCGAGTTCAAGCTCGGCCGCGGCACCGTGCCGGGCATCGCCCCGATGGGCGGGGCCGACGCGCTCTTCACCGCGCTGCGCGCCGCGAAGACCGGCGATGTGCTCGCCAAGCCCGTCACGCTCCACGGCGTTGACTACGTGGTTCGGGTCACCCGCCGCGACGACCCGAGCGAAGAGGAGCTCAAGAGCTCGGCCGCGATGGCGCGCCTGCAGCTGCTCCAGTACCGCAAGGCGGCCTACTTCGAAGCCTGGGCGGCGCAGCTCGTGAAGGCGTCCACCGTGCAGTACTACATCAACGTCGGCGGCGCCTTCTGAGCGGTTCTGCGCGCGGCCCCGACCCCTCCTCCGGTTGGCGCATCGCGTCGATCGGCTTCGCGCTTTTGGCGATCCCCCTGTGCTTCGACCTCGCAGGCGACGCGGAGGACGGAGCGCCGCTCCACCACCTGGTGATGGAGGGCCTCGCGGTGGTGACCGCCACCGCGGGCGCGGCCTACGGCGCGCGACGCTTGATCGTGGAGTGGACCGCGGCGCGTGATCGTCAGGCCCGCGCCGAAGCCGACGCCGCGCGCGCCCGCGCCGACGAGGGAGCTGCACGCCTCGGCGAAGCCCAGGCGCGCGACGAAGCTCGCCGCTCCGCCGCCGACGCGGCCGATGCTCGCGAGCAAGCGCTCTCCTCCGCCTCCGAAGCGGAAGCCGCCCGTCAGGCCGCCAACGCCCTCACGCTGGAGCTCGCGGAGGCCGAGCGGCGCCGGGTGGAGGCCGAGAACTACCGCGAGAGCACCCGCGCTCCAAACACCGCCATCGCCGCCGCCATCGCCGAGCAGCTCCGCACCTGGGGCCTCTCCGCCGCCGAGATGGAGGTGGCACGGCTGCTGCTGCTCGGGCTCTCCCACCGGGAGATCGGCCAGATTCGCGGCACCACCGAGCACACGGCACGCGACCAGGCCCAGGGCGTCTACAAGAAGGCGGGCGTCGCGGGGCGAGCCGAGCTCTCTGCATTCTTCCTGGAAGACCTGCTGCCCGTGGTGTCGCGCGGCTGAGCGGCTACGGCGCCACCCAGTCGCAGGTGCCGAGCTCGGCGAAACACTCGCCGTCCACGCAGGCGCCGTCGGCGCAGTCGCCATCCGTGACACAGGTGTCGCGGACGCAGCCGTGGTCATCGCCGCCGCTGGCGACGCAGGCGGTGAACTCGGGGCAGGTGTAGCCGTCGGCGCAGGTTGCGGGGGCGCAGAGCCCCGTGGTGTCGTCGCAGGCTTCGTCAGCGCCGCAGCCGGCGGTCACGCAGGACTCAACGCAGGCGGCGCCCGCGGTGAAACCACAGCCGGCGGCTGAAGGTTGGCAGACGAGCTCGCCGGAGCAGTCCTCCGAGGTGGTGCAGTCCACGGGCACCTGCTCCTCCATCCCGGCGTTGCAGGCGCCGGGGGCGAAGCAGTTGCTGCCGTCGAGGCACTCGTCGGAGCTGTGACAGCCGGAGGCCACCGTGCTGTCGTTGCTGTCGGCGCAGGCGAAGAAGAGGGCGAGGAGGATGGTCATGCCAGGAAACCCCGCAAGAAGCGTACCGCCCGCCCCGCCAGGCTCGCCACCCGCGGCGCCTCGACCGCCGACGTCGGCCGGCCGGAAGGACGATGAAGCGCCCCGGCCCCTCGCCACCCCCTCCCCTCAACATCCGTCGTCGATCTCGCCGTCGCAGTCTTCGTCGATGCCGTCGTCGCAGGTCTCGGTGGCCCCGGGGTACACGTACCAGAGGCTGTCGTCGCAGTCTTCGCAGGCGGGCGAGCCGTCGCGGTCGGCGTCCACCGAGCCGACCGAGCCGTCGCAGTTGTAGTCGGTGGTGTCGGTGCAGGTCTCGGGAGCGCCGGGGTAGCTCGTGGGGTCGCCGTCATCGCAGTCGCCGCCGATGCCGGCGTAGCCAGACGCGCAGGTATCCGCCTTCGTGGCGGGGTCCTTGCCGTAGCCGTCGGCGTCCTGATCCACGTAGCGATTCACCCGACCGTCGACCGTGCCGTCGCAGTCGTCGTCGACGCTGTTGCAGACCTCCACGACGCCGGGGTGGACGTCGGGGTTGGCGTCGTCGCAGTCGCCGCCGAGGGTGGTGGTGCCCTCGGTGCACGAGGGGAGGTCGGCGTCGCCGTACCCGTCGCCGTCGATGTCGGGGTACAACGCCGCGTCATCGTCGGCCACGCCGTCGCAGTCGTTGTCGATCCCGTCGCAGAGCTCAGGGTGATCGGTGTACACGTCGGGGTTGGTGTCGTCGCAGTCGTCCCAGGTGAGCACGTAGCCGGGGTCTTGTCGGCAGCTCACCGTGTTCGGGTCGCCGTGACCGTCGCCATCGTTGTCGGGGTGGTAGCCGACGTTCTCGTCGACCAGACCGTTGCAGTCGTCGTCGATCCCGTTGCAGGTCTCGGGGCCGAGGTAGATGGCGGTGACGGTGGGATCGAGGTCATCGCAGTCACCCGGATCGCCCACGCAGGACTGAACGCCGTCGCCGTCCTGATCGAGGCAGAACTGGCCAGAGTCCACCGAGTCAAACGGGAAGACGTCCCAGGGGATGCAGCAGCCGGAGGCGTACAGGGCGACCAGGACGAGGAGACCGCGCATGCGCAGACGTTAGCCCGAACTGGACGGTTCCGCCGCGCCGGGCGGGCCCGAAGCCTCCGCCGCCCCCGAGAGTTGCCGCCGGAGCACCTCCGTGGTGAGCCCCTCTCGCCACCAGAAGAGCGCCCCCACCGTCGCCACCGGGAGGAACGACACCCCCCAGAAGACCATGGCGAACGCCTGGGCCGGCCCGGGGTCCTGCCCCCAGAGAACCAGCGTCTTCTCGATGGCGACCTGGAAGGGCCCCACGAACCCCGGCGCCTGTGGGAGCGCCACGGTGAGCGCGATCGCCACCGTGGTGAAGCACGCCGACGCAAACGGCATCTGCATCCCGAACGCGTGCATCAGCGCGAAGATGCTCAACGATCCGTTGAACCAGTGCAGCACCGAGAGCAGCCCGGCGCGCACCAGGGCGCCCGAGGACCGCACGCTGGAGAGCCCGCCCACGAAGCCGAGGTACAGCCCCATCACCTTGCGCCTGACCGGCGCCGGGACCGGCATCGCCCCGACGATTCGGGCGAAGAGCTGCCCAGCGCGGTCCTCGTTCGCGGCGAAGACCAGGAACGTGGAGAGCCCCACCACTCCGGCGACGCCCGCCAGGGAACCGTAGAACTTCAGGTTGTAGACCAGCTCTCCGTGCGCCTCGGCGTTGGCCGGGAGCACGGCCAGCATCAGCAAGAAGACGCTGAGCAAGCCGAGGATGTCGAACACCCGCTCGATGACCGCCACGGTCGCGAGCGGGAGCATCGACGTGCCGGTCTCCCGGGAGCCGAGCCAGGGGCGGGCGAAGTCGCCGGCGCGGAACGGGAACACCACGTTGAGCGCCATGCAGATGGTGGTGGCGACGAAGAGGCGGGAGTAGCGCGCCTTGGGCGCGATATCCCAGAGCAGGACTTTCCACCGGGCGGCGCGGATGAGGAACTCGGTGAACAGCACCAACACGCTCAGCGCCACCCACCCCAGCTTCACCCCCGCGAGCGACTCGCGGACCTCCGCCCAGTGGGCGTTGGTGAGGAACCAGAGGATGAACGCCCCACTGACCGCGAGGCCGGGCAGGAGGCGGAGCAGGCGGGATCGCACGGGCAGAGCGTAGCACGGCGCGCGAGCGGAGCCGCCACCGGGCCGTACGCGCGCAGGGCACAGACGACGCCGCACCGGCGCGGCGACGCCGCCGCGAGAGCGTGATAGTCCGCGCGCCCCTCGGAGACCTCGTGGTGTACGACGCAGTCGGACTTGGCAACGCCATCATGGACGCGCTGGTGAAGCTGGAGGACGACACCCTCCTGGCCGAGCTCGGCCTCACCCGGGGCCAGATGCACCCCGTCGATCACGCCCGCTGGGTCGAGATCTTCGTGAAGGTGCGCAACCTCGGCATCGAATTCCACAGCGGCGGTAGCTGCGCCAACACCATCAGCACCATCGGGCTCTGCGGCGCCGAGGTGATCTACGGTGGTCAGGTGGGCGCCGACGAATTCGGCAGCCACTACGCCCGCTCCCTCACCGCCTCCTGCGGGCGCCACGCCCTGCACGTGGACATGGAGCTGCCCACCGGCAAGTGCCTGTCCCTCATCAGCCAGAAGGACGGCGAGCGCACCATGCTCACCGACCTCGGCGCGGCGATCCACCTCGGGAAGCTCGGGGCGCTCGCCGAGCACGTGGCCAAGGCCCGGCTGTTCCACACGACCGGCTACAAGTTCCTCGGCGGCGCGGTCCGCGAGACCGCGTTCTCGGCCGTGCAGGTGGCCGAAGCCAACAACGTTCCCATCAGCTTCGACGTGGCCGATCCCTTCGTCGCCCGCACCATCCGCGCCGACGTGGAGGCCTTGATCAAGGACCACGTGGACATCGCGTTCCTCAACCGCGAAGAAGCGGAGATCGTCACCGGGAAGCCCGAGGCCGAGGCCATCGCCGAGCTGGCGGGGTGGACCGACACCGTCGTCGTGAAGCTCGGCGGACGCGGCTCCGTGGTGCTCCACAAGGGCGAGCGCTACGACATCCCGGTCTTCCCCACCAAGGCGATCGACACCACCGGCGCGGGAGACACCTACGCCGGCGGCTTCCTCTACGGCTGGCTGCGCGGCCTGCCTCCCGCCCGGTGTGGCGAGCTTGGCTCCCGCCTCGCGGCGCTCACGGTCGGCCAGGTCGGCGCCGTGGTGCGCGACCGCGCGAAGATCGCCGAGGTCAAGGGCCTGGTGGGCGTCGAATGAACCTCCCTGTGGAGGTGATCGAGGCCGCTCGGAAGGACCAGTGCGTGGTCTTCCTCGGCAACCGCGCCTCGCTGGAAGCGGCGGAGCTGGCGGTCGCCGCCTACCCCGAGCAGAAGGACCTCGCGAAGTCCCTGGGTTGGAAGCGGTCGCCGACCGCCGTCGGCAAGAAGGGGATCGTGCCCTCGGTGGAGGAGGGCGCCGCCGCGACCGAGCGGTCCATCGGCCGCGCCGGGCTCCTCGCGAAGCTGCAGGCGCTCGCCGTCGCCGACGTGGCGCCGACCGTCGCCCACTCCCTCCTCGCCCGCCGCTTCCCGCTGGTCTTCACCACCAACTACGACGATCTGCTGGAGCGCGCGGCCGCCGCCGCCAGCGTGCCGGTAGACGTGATGGGGCGGCAGAGCCCGCTCCCGCCCGTGGAGAAAGGCCGTCTCCTCCTCTATCACCTGCGCGGCGAGCTCTCCCGGCCCGACACCGTGCTCGCCACCGCCGCCGACTACGCCGCGCGCCCCCTCGGCGCCGAGCTCAAGAAGCAGCTCCGGCTGCTCATCCGGCAGCGGGTGATCCTCTTCGTGGGCTTCCGCCCCGACGAGGAGGAGTTCGAGCGGCTCTTCTCCGAGCTCTCCGACGCGTACGGCGGCGAGCTCCCCCGGTGCCACCTCGCCGTGGCCCAGGGCCCGATCGACGACTTCCTCTGGCAGAAGTGGGTGTGGCGGGGGCTTCTCATGTTCACCGCCGATCCGGTAGAATGCCTCACCGCGTTGGAGGCGGGGCTCGGATGATCCGGTACGTGCGCATCGAGGTCAACGGGGTGGAGTATTTCGCTCGCGCCGAAGGCCAGGGATTCCACCTGCTCACCGCCGCCCCTTGGCTCGATGGGCGGGAGGTGGGGGCGATGGTCGGCAACGGGCGGCTGCTCGCGCCGGTGCAGCCATCGAAGGTGGTCGCCGTCGGCTCAAACTACCGCGCCCACGCCGCGGAGATGGGCAAGGCCGTCCCCGACAAGCCGAGGTTGTTCCTAAAGCCGCCCAGCGCCATCATCGGACCGGGCATGCCCATCGAGATCCCCCCGGAGACCAACCGGGTGGACCACGAAGCGGAGCTTGGGGTGGTCATCGGCAAGCAGTGCAAGCGGGTCTGGAAAGAAGACGCGCTCGACTACGTGTTCGGCTACACCATCTGCAACGACGTCACCGCGCGCGACTTCCAGAAGGAGGACGGTCTCTTCTGCCGCGCCAAGGGGTTCGACAGCTTCCTCCCCGTCGGCCCCCACGTCGTCACCTCGCTTGAGCCCTGGAAGCTCGCCGTCGGCTGCGACGTGAACCGGAAGGTGCGGCAGTCCGGCAACACCTCCGACATGGTCTTCTCGGTGGCCGAGCTCATCGCCTTCATCAGCAACGTGATGACGCTCGAGCCAGGCGACCTGATCCTCACCGGCACGCCCAGCGGCGTGGGCCCGCTCATGGCGGGGGACCGCTGCACCGTGATGGTCGAGGGCATCGGCGCCATGACCAACCCGGTCGTGGACCGCGCGGACCGGTGAGCGCCCGATGAGCCCGATCCCCGTCCTGAAGCTGGCCACGCTGCTCGGCGGGCTCGGCGCGCTGGGGCTCATCGCCGCCAACGGAAAGCGGGCCTGGGCGTGGTTCCCGGCGCTGCTCGCCGGCTATCTCGCGGTGGCGTTCCTCTATCGGGCCGTGCACGTCTCGTGGGTCTTCGCGTCGCTCCGGGACGATCCGCCCTGGCTCACCGCGGCGCTCCTCGCGGTGTCGGTGGCCGTGGGCGCCTCCGGTGCGTTCCGCGCCGCCTCCTGGCCGGGCGTGGTTTTGGTCACCGCGCTCTTCGGAGACCTGGCCGCCGCCGCCGGGCTGGTGCTGGCCGAGAAGGACGAAGGGCGGCGGGCAAGGCTGGTGCTCGCGGCGAGCGGCGCGTCGCTCCTCACCCCCTGGTCCGGCGCGAGCGTCTTGGCGATGGGTCACGGCAGCTGGGCGCTCTCGGGGCTCGGCCTCGGGCTCGCGGCGTTGGGCCTCGCGGGTGGCGGCGGGATGCCGACGTTCCACAAGCCGAACCTCGCGGAGGCGGGCCGGTCCGCCCTCGTGCCGCTCTACATGGCCGTGCTCACCTGGATGTTCATGCTCGGCGGCGTGCCCGACCGCTGCGCCGGCATCCTTGAGGGCCTGCCCATCGTGATGCCCGGCCACGCCACGGTGTGGACCGGCATGGTCGCGACCATCTTCGGCGCGCTCGGCTACGAGCCCGGCGTGGCGCTCTTCGGTCGGGACGTGCTGCTGCACGGCAGCCAGCTCCACGGCGCCTGGGCGGCAGACGCGATGCGGATCGGCGCCAGCGTCGGCGGCGGGCTGCCGCTCCTGCTCCTGACCAAGAGTAAGCTCACGATCGGGCTGCCGCTCTGGGTGGCGCAGGTGCTTTTGGCCCTGGGCTTCCTCTGGGTCCGGTACGCCGTATGAACGACGAAGCCGGCGCCCGAGGGGTCCGCTCGGGGGGCGGGCGACCTGTGGCGGGTCGACACGCTGTTGGGTGCGCATCCCCACCCTCGGCGATTCAACCCACCGACAACGAGCGCACGGTCGGCGCTTCGAGAGCCCGTCGGCGCTCCTTTGGCGGGGCACCGCTGGCGCTCTCCCTGCTCCTCGCCGCATCCTGCGCCAAGAAGGCGGATAACGCCGATCCTCACCCCGTCCGGTTCGACGGCACCGTGCCCGTCGAGGGCGCCGTCGCGGCGGACCACGAGCTGGCGAGCCAGGCGGGGGCGGAGGTGCTCCACGCCGGCGGCAACGCGGTGGACGCCGCGATCGCCGCCGCCCTCGCCAGCGGGGTGGTGCAGCCTTCCGGCAGCGGCCTCGGCGGCGGCGGCTTCGCGCTGGTCGTGCCCCCGCAGGGCGAGGCGGTGGTCCTGGACTTCCGCGAGGTCGCGCCCGCCGGCGTCACCATGGCCGCGTACGCGGGCGGCGCCTCCTCCACCCTCGGCGGCACCGCCGTGGCCGTGCCTACGGAAGGCATCGGCCTCGCCGAGCTCCACCGGCGGTTCGGGCGGGCCTCGCTGGCCACGATCGCCGCGCCCGCGGTTCGCCTCGCCGACGCCGGCTTCCCCACCGGCAGCCACCTCGCCGACGCCCTGGCCGGCGCGCCCGACATGAACGTGCTCTTCCTCGCCGGCAACCGCCGCCCCGCGCTCGCGGAGGCGCTGCGCGCCTGGGCCAGCACCGACGGCGAGGCGTTCCGCACCGGCTGGGTCGCCCAGGACTTCGTGGACACCTCCGCCGCCCACGGCGGCTGGCTCACGATGGCCGATCTCGCCGGCTACAGGGTCGAGACCCGCGCACCGCTCCGCGCGTCGCTCGGGGCACGCACCGTGCTCACCATGCCGCCGCCGTCCTCGGGCGGCGTGGCGCTGCTCCAGCTCCTCGGCGCGGTGAAGCCGGGCGTCACCAGCCTCCACTGCGAGGTGGAGGCCGCCAAACACGCGATGGCCGACCGCTCCGCCTTCGGCGGCGACCCCGCCTTCGCCCACGTGGACGTGCCCGCGCTCCTCGCGCCGGCCCGCATCGCCGCCACCGCCGCCGACTGCGCCGAGAAGACGTTCCCCCCCGAACATTACGCCGTCCCCCTCCCCCCGCCCGACGACCACGGCACGCTGCACATCAGCGTGATGGACGCCGAGGGCTGGGCCGTGGCGCTCACCACCACCATCAACACCAGCTTCGGCAGCCACCTCGTCGCGCCGAAGTCGGGCATCGTCCTCAACGACGAGATGGACGACTTCCAGACCCGCCCCGGCCGCCCCAACGCCTTCGGGCTGGTGCAGGGCGAAGCGAACAACGTGCAGCCCGGCAAGCGGCCGCTCTCCTCGATGACGCCCACGGTGGTGCTCGGGGCGGACGGCAGACCGGAGCTCGCGGTGGGCGCGAGCGGCGGGCCGTTCATCATCACCGCCACCTGGCAGGCGATGGAGAACGTGCTGGAGAAGGGGATGAGCGCCGCGGAGGCGGTGAGCGCGCCGCGCTGGCACCACCAGTGGATGCCCGACGCCGCGCTCGTGGAGGCCGGCTTCGCCGGGGCGGACGAGCTGCGCGGCCACGGTCACGACGTCCGCATCGTGGAGAAGCCGTTCTGCTCCGTGCAGGTGGTCACCCGCCAGGGCGGCAAGTTCGACGCCGCCAGCGATCCCCGCAAGGGCGGGAAGCCGGCGTTCTCGGCGGGGCCGTAGGCGAGGCGCCGTTTCTCTGCGGTCGCCCCGCGACGCGGGTACACTGACCCGTCGCCCGAGCGTCCGCATGTCCCGACTCGCGTTCTTGGTTCCCCTGCTCCTCTCCGCGCTCGCAGCCTGCTCCACCTCCGATACAACCGACAGCGCCGTCACCTGCGAAGGCAAGGATGGCGAGCGCATCCAGGTCGGCGAGGGCTGGGATTCGGACTGCAACCGGTGCACCTGCCAGGACGATGGGAACGTGACCTGCACGGATTTGGGCTGCCTGGACTCGGGAGTGTAGCGGCGGGCCGAGTGCAGCGACCGCCCGTCGATGGTGGCGGCCGGTCGGGATCAGCGAGGTGCTTGGTTATACGTATCCGGCATCACCTGGACGTGTTCGCTCGCCTCCGTACGGCCGTTCAGCGTCCAGTGCGACAACGTGTCCTCGGTGGTGATCACGACCGCCAGGAGGATCACCGCCGCCCGCTCCGCGTTGGCGCCCGCGCCCGGCGCGAGCGTGACCTGACCCGGCGGCAGCCGCTCCACGGCCGCGACCGCCGTCTCCCCACGGCGCAGCATCGCCCCGGCGTTCGTCTGGAAGTCATCGCCTGCGATGTTGACGACTGGAGTGAACGCGAACGCCTCGCCCCCAACCGACACACTCCCGGTCACCATCTTGTCCGCGGCGCGCTGCCAGGAGAGGACCACGCCTTCCCCGGTGCATTCCACCTGCCCATCCGCGTAGCGCCAGCTGTCGTTGAACCCGGACTGGAACGTGGCGCGGAGCTCGCAGGCCACCTCGTTGGTAGCCCCATCGGGCGCGGTGATCACCAGGGTGAACGGTTCGATCAGCGGCGTCGGGGTGGAGGCGATGTAGTCCGAGCGTTCGTGCGACACAAACCCGCGCGGCTGGGGAGACACGCGGTAGCCCCCGACGGTGTAGCCGCCCCGGAGGTCTCCCCGGCCCCCGACGGGCAGGACCGCGCCGCCGTCCAGCTCGGACGGCATGGCCATGTGCATCGGCGTGCAGGCGTTGAGCGACGAGAGCATCACGAACGTGAGGATCATGGAGTCTTGTATCCGGGTGTCGAAGGGCTGGAGGTGCCCCACCGCCCTTCCTTGCGGACCCCTCGGCGGTCGAGGAGCCGCCAGCGGCGAGCCCGGCGGGGCGGACCCGTGCCCGGCGCGGTAATTGGGGCCATGCTCCTCCTCCTCGCCGCCGCGCTCGCCGCCCCTGCCGCCGCCCCCGTGACCACCCCCACCGCCTGGACCGCGCCGCCCCTCTTGATGTGCGACGACACGCGGCTCCTGGTCACCTACGACTACGAGTACATCCAGACCCACATCTGCGACCTCTGCGGGAAGACCGAGCCGGAGCGCTGCGTGATGGACTGGCCGGTCAACGACGTGCCCGAGTGCGGGTACTTCGACGAGCTGCGCAACAACATCTACGCCTACTACGGCCGGCCGTTCGAGACCCCGAAGTGGCACGACTGGTTCGCCAAGGTGCCCTGGTACAAGGTGAACCCAAACTACACCGACACGCTCTTGAGCGCTGAAGCACGGCACAACGTCGCCACGCTCAAATCCATCGTGGCGAAGGCCCAGGTATGTACTAAATAAGCTTCGTTTCTGCGTTCAGTCGCTAACACACAGCGTACTGACCAGCGATGTATCATACCAGACGATCGCGTCAGCGGCGACGACCAACGGGTCGGGCGCGTAGGCGGGGTGGACCACCGTAGGGAGCCGGGCGAAGGCGTCGCGACAGGCATCGGCGTTCTCAGGCCTTGCCCGCAGCGGTGCCGCCTCGATCCACGCCAGCGCGGCCGCAGGGCTCTCCCATCGCGCCGGAGCCTGGGTGAGGCAGCCGAGGTCGCGGAGCGGCGCGAGCTGCGCGCCCATCCAGGCCGGCGCAGGCTTGCCCGCGAGGGGCTGCGCCATCGGTCGAGCCCGCGTCATCAGGGTGATACACGATGATACATCCGTGCGCACGCTCGCAGGATCTGCCGCGGCCACCGCCTCGATCGCCGCGGAGAGCCCACGTTCCGTCCAGCCGAGCGCCGCGGCCACCTCGCGGTCGTGCGCAACCGCGGCGTCCGTCACCCGGCGCGCCTGCATCTCCGCCCACTGTCGCGGGGTCCCGCCGCCGAGCGCCTTGGTCGTGGTGGTGTCGTCGTACGCGGCCACCAGGTCCGCCAGCCGCTTCACTGCGGCATCGTCGAGGCCCGTGGCGGCGGCCCGGACCGCCAGCGCGCTCCATTCGAGGCGTTCGTCGAGCGGCGCGGGGTAGTCGAACGGGTGCTCCGCGGCCACGCCGTGGGCGCGGACCGCCTCCCGGAGCCGGTCGAGCTCCGCGAGCTGCTCCGGCGGCGTGAGACATCGGGCCATGGTGGCCGTGAGGTCGGTCGACGACGGCACGTCGAGCAACATCGAGGGGAAGTTGTAGAAGTAGCGCCCCACGGAGGAAAAAAGTGGCGAACCTTCGGTCATCACCCGGAACTCGAGGTCCCGGTGGCCCTGGGGATCGTCCTTCTCCGCGGGCGCGAGCCCCAGGCGCACCGCCTCGTCGACCGCATCCTGACTCAGCTGTTTGTACGCCGCGTCTCCGCCTGGAAACGTCCAACCCGCGGTGTCGAGGTATCGACGCATCTCGATGTATCGCTCGCAGGACTGGCCGAGCTCGTGCAGCGCCATCAACCGGACCACGAAGGCGGCCTTCTGCTTGCGGTCGTTGCCCTTGGTCGGCTCCGGCGCCGCGGCGAGCACCTTCTCGAGGAGCGCCACCCGCGCGGCCTTGGTCTTCTTCAGGCGCGACGCCGCGGCGGCGTCGAGCTGCTGGCGCAGCGCCCCCAGCGCGCTGCTCGCCTCGGCGAACGCCGGGTCCGCCGTGAGGGCGCTGGCGTAGTCGGCGCGGGCTTCGTCCACCCGACCGGCCGCCTCGGCGTCGAGGCCGGCGCTGTAGTGGGCGAACGCGTCGAAGCTGCGGGTCGGGGCGCGCTCCACGAGCTTCTTTCGTGCCTCCTCCGCCAGCTTCACCTCCAGGCCGTCAAGCAGCGCCGAGACCAGGGTCTTCTCGACGTCCACGAATCCGCTCACCGGACCGTCCGCACGCGCCGCCTTGGTGACGCTACCCGCCTCCACGTTCACCAGCCGCGCGTCGAGGAGAAAGGTCTCCCCCACCACGCTGTAGCTCCCCACGACCACGTAGCCGGCACCCAGCCCCTTCCCGAGCTTCTGCGCCGTCGCTGGGTCGATGAACGCGCCCTTGCCAAGCTCGAGCTCCGCGGTCACCGCGTCGAGCCGCGCGCGCTCCACCAACGTGAGCCCGGGCGCCGAGGACAGGTCGGTGGTGAGCATCCCGGCCAACGCGGTTCCCAGCCCCGCATAGGGCGTGCCGCCGGCCCCCTGATCCAGCGGGATGACGGCCACGGTCGCGGCCAAGGCCGTCGAGAGGAAGAGCAGCATCGGGGCAAGCTACCACGCCGACGTATCGGTCGAGCCGAGGGTGTCGAAGGGCTTGAGGCGCCCCACCGCCCTGCCCCAATCAAGGTCGGCGGTCGAGGAACCACGGTCGGCGAGAATGACTCGTCGGGCGCAGGAGCCGGCGCATCACCCCCCGACGCGGCGCCGCCTCACCACGGCCAGCACCAAGAGCCCGGCTCCAAGCGCCTCGGGCCCGGGCACCGTCGTGCAGCCACAGCCGCCCTCCTCGGGGCTTCCGGAGCCCGTGTCGGTGTCGGCCGGCGCACCCGTGTCGCAGTCGAGCGCCACGGCCGCGTCGGTGTCGTCGCAATCGTCCGCCACCGGCACCCCGTCGCCGTCCTGGTCGTCGTCATCCGCGCCGTCGCAGTCCTGATCGACGCCGTTGTACCAGGTCTCGGTCGCGCCCGGGTGGACGTCGCTGTCGGCGTCGTCGCAGTCGTCGCCGCCGTAGGCCACGTCGTCGTAGCCGTCGTCATCGCGATCGTGATCGTTGCGGACGTCGCAGTCGTGCTCGACGCCATCGCCGAGATCGGGTGCGCCAACGTAGGTCGTGGGGTCGGCGTCGTCGCAATCCGTGCCGCCGTAGCCCTCGCTGTCGTAGCCGTCGGCGTCCTGGTCGTAGTCGGAGTTTCCGGAGCAGTCGGCGTCCACCCCGTCGTAGGGGATGTCGGAGGTGCCCGGATTCACCTCTGCGTCGTCATCCTCACAGTCGGTGGGGAAGAGCCACCCGTCGTGATCGGCGTCTGCATCGTTTCCGTCACAGTCCTGATCCACCCCGTCGTACCAGAGTTCGGCGGCGTCGGGGGAGATCGCGACGTCGGCGTCATTGCAGTCCGTCGGCTCGCCGACGGTGCCCGTCGGGGCGCTGCACGCGAGGGTGGCGGACGTGAGATCGCCGAATCCATCGCCGTCGACGTCCGCGTACCAGGGGAGCGCGTCCACCGCGTCCGGCTCGTCGACCGTGCCGTCGCAGTCGTCGTCCTTGCCGTCGCAGGTCTCGGGGGCGCCGGGCGCCGAAGCGGCGTCCGCGTCGTCGCAATCCGTAGAATCCGCGAGGTAACCGGTGGGTGCGGCGCAGCTCGCGGCGGCGCTGGTGGCGTCGCCGAAGCCGTCGCCGTCGACATCAGCGTACCACGTAGATGCATCAACCGCTGCATCATCCGCGGTGCCGTTGCAGTCGTCATCCACCGCGTCGCAGGTCTCGGGGGCACCGGGGAAAGCGGTGGGATCGGCGTCGTCGCAGTCGGACGCGTCGGTGACGAAGCCCGAGGGGGCGGTACAGGCCACCGAGCTCGCCGATGCATCGCCGAACCCGTCGAGGTCGGTGTCGGCGAACCACAATGAGGCGTCGATGGCGGTGTCGGGATCCACCGTACCGTCGCAGTCGTCGTCCACCCCGTTGCACCGCTCACTGGCCCCCGGATGGATCGCGGCGTCGCCGTCGTCGCACTCGGTGCACGCGTTGTAGCCGTCGCCGTCGCCGTCGCCGAGGCCGGTGGTGCCGTCGCAGTTGTAGTCCCCCGTGGCGCTGCAGTCTTCGGCGGCGCTCGGGTGATACATCGAGTCTGCATCAAGACAATCCCCGGCAAAGGCGGAGTAGCCCGACGGGACGGTGCACGCCGTGGTGGTGCTCGCGGCGTCGCCGAAACCGTCACCGTCGGCGTCGACATACCAGGTGCGCTCATCCACGGCGGCGTCATCGATGGTGCCGTTGCAGTCCTGGTCGACCCCGTCGCACGTCTCGGTGGCAGCGGGGTTCACCGCGGGCCGGGCATCGTCGCAGTCGCCGCCGTCGGGCACGTAGCCGGACGGACGGGTGCAGGAGGCGACCGAAGTGGTCCCGCCCCAACCATCGGCGTCGACATCGGCGTACCACGTAGATGTATCAAGGCTGGTCGACGGATCGACGGTGCCATCGCAGTCGTCGTCCACCCCGTTGCAGGTCTCGGCGGCCTCCGGGTGCACCGTAGCCTCAGCGTCGTTGCAGTCGGTGTCGTCCGCCGAGTAGCCGGAGGGCTGATCGCACGCGACGGTGAAGCTGGTGGACACGCCCCACCCATCGGCATCGGCGTCGAGGTACCAGGTCTCGGCGTCCACGGCGGAGGACTCGTCTGTCGTACCGTCGCAGTCGTTGTCGATGCTGTCGCAGGACTCGGTGGCGCCTGGGTAGACCGCGCTGTCGGCGTCGTCGCAATCGGCGCCCGAGCCGTCTTCGCACCACTCGTAGCCGTCGCCGTCCAGGTCGTCGCAGCCGTCGTCCACCGTGAGGGTGTAGGCGCTGGCGGAGTTCCAGGCATCGCCGCCGTCGCTGCCGTTGTTGTTGGAGGCCAGCCCGACGCCACGGAGAGAGTAGCTGCCCTCGACGGCCGGGGCGGTCCACGTCATGTCGAACGTGACGCTGCCGGAGCTCATCGCCGTGCCGGCCGAATGGGTGACGTCGCTCGCCATCGTCCGGGTGTTGCTGCCGGCGCCCAGCGTGCCGCCCGTCGCCGACACGTCGAGCCCGCCGTAGGTGCGGCTGGACGAGGAGCTCGTCACGGTGAGGTAGACCGTGACGCTGTCCCCCGGAGCGACCGTGCTGGCCGACGCGGAGAAGCTGGCGCCGACCGAGGCCGACGTGGCGGCCGAGTGGCAGCCGCAGCCGGTCACCGAGTCGCCGGACATCCCGGCGCTATGGGCGTACGCCGCGCCGAGGCTGAGGAGGAACAGGGTCATACGTCAACGTGCCACGGCGACCGCCGCTGACGCAAGCGTTTCCCGTCCGGGGTCGACACACTGGAGCGTTGCCGGCGAGCGGCACTACCAGAGGAGGCCGGGGTGCTCGCTGGTGTAGGCGTGACAGATCTGCGCCAGGAGGTCGCCGAGCTCGGTGGGGTCGGGCGTTTCGAGATAGATTCCCTTGTTCGCCACGATGTCGTTCATGAACGCGGTCTGGGTGGGGTCGGACGTCTCGTTGTAGAACACCGAGTAGATGTCGTAGCCCTTCGCGGCCATCTGGTCGCGAAGCGCGATGGTGCTGGCCTTGATCCTTGCGGCGGTGGGGACGTTCCCCCAGCCGGGACAGAGCGCCGTGGCCGCAGCAGTACTGTACTTGCCCTTGGTCTTCTTGCAGACGTTCGTGTCGGCGACCGGCGCGCCGTCGGACACCAGCAAGAGCGCGCGACCCACGTCGGGATCGCTGGTGGAGGCGGTGAGGATGGCGTTGGCCATGTGCAGGCCCGCGGCCTGGTTGGTGTTCTGGCACGCCGGCATGCCGGTGTGATCGCAGAGCTGGATCGCGCTGATCTTGGAGACCACGGTGGAGTACGACGACCCGTAGGTGACCAGGCCCGAGGGCGAGAGAAGGTTCTTCTCGAGCCCGGAGAACGCGACGAGGCCAACCTTGGAGTCAGGGTCGGCCTTGCTGTTGATGCAGTCCACCAGCGCCTTGTCGGCCTGCTTGGCGAGGCTGATCTCCGCGGCGAACGACGGCGTGACGTCCTGCACGATCACCAGGTCGGGCACTTTGCCCATGGTGGTGGCACCGCCGCCGGACTGGGCCGTGAGGGTGACGCTCGGGTACCCGAACATGCCGCTGATCGGCATGTCGAGCTCGTAGTGGACGATGACCTTGACCGCATCGGAGGTTGCGGTAGCACCCGGTGCGAAGGACCGGGACGTCTTGTCCCAGGTGCCAACCGTGATGTCGGCGTCGTCGAGCACGATGGGCTCGCCGCGGATGCTGATCTCGTTGGCGTAGGCGATGGCTCGGGCGCGGGCGGTGGACTCGGTGGGCAAGCCGCTGGCGCCGGCCGTGGCCGCCGCGTCCGCCGCCATCTGCAGCTCCGCGCGCGCGGACGATACGGCGCCCCAGTCGACGCCCAGCGCCACAAAGGCCATGAGCACCATGAGCATCAAGACCACGATGACCAGGGTCGAGCCGCGGCGGCCAGAACGACGGAGGCGACGGAGGTAGCGGCGCGACATGCGGGGCTCCGAGGGGGGCTTCAGCACCCGGTGACGTTCTGCAGGAAGACGGTGGCGTTGACGTCGTACGCGGCGGGAACCGGGACGAACCCGGTGAGCGGATCGTACGGGATGGTGGGCCGGAGCTGCATGGCGCAGGTTCCGGCGATGTTGACGATCACCGGCGTGACGTCGGAGGCGCTCACGGAAATGTCGATCTCCCCGAGGAGAAGGACGATCTCCGCGGCGGCACCATCGGTGCACGTGGAGCAGTCTCCCGTGGCATCGCCCGAGGCGGGAGTCTGCAGCGCGCCGAAGCGCATCGCCTCCCGCACCGAGTTGACCACCAGGGACTGGCGCAGGAAGAACCAGCCGTAATCGACGAGACCGAGCAGCATCACGGTGAGGATCGGCAGGATGAGCGCGAACTCCACGGCCTGACTGCCCCGCCGCCGACGGCGGTCCGGGGCGACGCGAGGGGTACCTTGGCGCAACATCCTCCCGAGCATAGCGCCAGAACCTGAAAGTGCAAGCGGATGTCGTCAGAAACGAAAAACCCCACAACAAGGACCCACAGGGAGCGTCGACGACGCCCGTGCTATCGTGTGAGGATGTCCTCCTTCGTCGCCCGGCGGGGCCTCGGCCTCGCGGTGTCAGCCTCGATCGCCGCCCTCGCATTCCATTCCTTTGCCGCCCCCAATGCCCCGGTGGAGCTCCCCACCGGCCAGCGGCTTGAGGCGCCCGCGCCCGGCCAGCCCGCCGCCACCAACTCCTTCCCGTCGGCGGTGGCGGTGTCGCCCGACCAAAATACTCTTGCTTGGCTGGCAAATGGCTTCGGCACCACCGGCTCCGGGCTTCAGCAGTCGATCGTTCTGCTGGACCGGGCCACTGGCCGGCTGCGGGACTTCCCTGACCCTCGCCTCGCCTACGGCGCCAGCCAGACGGCCTTCGTCGGCCTCGCGTTCTCCTCCAAGGGGGACGAGCTCTACGTGTCGTTTGCGTCAACATCCAACCCCGAGGGCACGCGCGCCGGCGCGGGAAGAGAGCCCGGCGACGCGCCGGCCACGGGCAACGGCATCGCCGTCTACCGGGTGTCGGCGGAGGGGCTCACTCCGAGTCGGTTCTTCCCACTCCCACTCCGGGTCCTCCCGGAGGGCCGCGCGCTCGCCGCGCCGCTCGGGGCCGCGCCAGCCGGCCGCGCCCCGCCCTACCCGGCGGGCCTCGCCGTGATCCCCGGGAAACACGGCGACACGCTCCTGGTGGCCGCCAACCTCTCCGACGAGCTCGTCGTGGTGGACGCGACCACCGGCGCAGTCACCCACCGCGTCGACGTGGGCGACAACAAGTGGGTCCCCAGCGCCTTCCCGTACGGCGTGGTCGCGAGCAGAAATGGCACGCGGGCCTGGGTGTCGCTGTGGAACGGCTCCGCGGTCGCGGAGGTGGACCTGAAGAAGGGCAAGGTGGCTCGCCACATCCCCGTGGCGGCGCCGGCGGATCCGACCGCCCCGGGCTCGCACCCCACGGCGATGGTGCTCTCCAAGGACGGCTCGAAGCTCTACGTCGCGCTGGCGAACGCAGACGCCGTGGCCCTGATCGACACCGGCAGCGGAAAGGTGACGAAGCGCTTCTCCACGCTGCTGCCCGGTCAGAAGTACGGCGGCGGGCTCCCGGACGCCTTGGCGCTCTCCCCGGATCAACGCACACTCTACGTCGCGGAGGCCGGCGCGGACGCGGTCGCCGTCCTCGACGCCCGGACCGGCGAGGCGGCCGGCTTCATTCCCACGGAGTGGTACCCGACCGCGGTTGCCGCGGTGGCGGGGGACCTGTTCATCGCCGCCGGCAAGGGCAAGGGCACCGGGCCCAACAGCGGCCCTCCTCTCCCCGGCTCCAAGCGGGCGCACCCCTACATCGCCTCCATCCTCCCGGGCTCCATCGCGAGAGTGGAGGTCGAAGCTGCCCTCCCCGCCCTCGACAGCCTCACCGACGAGGCGATGCGCAACAACCGCCTGTCCGGCACTCCGCCCACGCTCACCACCGCGGGCCCCATCAAGCACGTCGTCTACGTCATCAAGGAGAACCGCACCTATGACCAGGTGCTCGGGGACCTCGGCGTCGGCGACGGCGACCCGTCGCTCACCCTCTACGGCGAGGACGTCACCCCGAACCAGCATGCGCTCGCCCGTCAGTTCGGGGTGCTCGACCACTTCTTCTGCTCGGGGGAGGTCTCCGGCGACGGCCATGTGTGGTCGATGGCCGGCACGAGCAGCGACTACACCGAGCGTACCTGGCAGATCGGCTATCGAAGCGATGAGCGATACTACGACTACGAGGGGCAGGTGCAAGGCGCGTTCCCGATCCAGCTCGGCATCCCCGACGTGGACAGCCCCGCCACCGGATATGTCTGGGGCAACGCCCACGCGCACGGGCTCAGCCACCGCAACTACGGGGAATTCGTGACCAGCATCTGGTGCGACGACCCGCCAGTGGCCAACCCGGTCAACGGCACCCCGCTCACCGGCGGGGCGAAGTGCTCGAAGGAATTCGTGAAGCCGGGCGAGCCCCTGCCGGACGGCCATGGGGGTACGCGCGCGAACCCCTGGCCGTGGCCGATCCCGATCGTCGCCGCGAACGTACCGACCATGCCCGAGCTCGTGGGAAACTACGCCGCCGGGTACGCCGACTTCCGGATGGACTACCCCGACCAACTCCGGGCCGACCAGTTCCTTGACGAGTTCGCCGCCTGGAGCGCGGACCGCGCGGCGGGGAAAGGCGACACCATGCCGGCGTTCATCGTGCTCCGCTTCAGCAGCGACCACACCTCGGGCACGCAGGCCGGGAAGGCCTCCCCCCGCGCGGCCGTGGCGGACAACGACCTCGCCCTCGGGCGCGTCGTCGAGGCCGTCAGCCACTCGACCTACTGGGAAGACACCGCGATCTTCGCCCTGGAGGACGACGCCCAGGACGGCGCCGACCACGTGGACGCGCACCGAAGCATCGCCTTCGTGGCCAGCCGCTTCTCCCCGAGCCGCGCCGAGACGCCCGTGGTGGACCACACGTTCTACACCACGGTCAGCCTCATCCACACGATGGAGGCGCTCCTCGGGCTCCCCCCGATGAACCACCACGACGCGTGGGCCCCCGTCTTCGGGCCCGTCTTCGCGGGGAGCGGCGACCACCCCGCGTTCACGGCCAACTACTCCAATCGCGACAATGGGCTCATCTACACGATGAACACTCCCGAGAGCAAGGGGTCTCGGGAGTCCGAGCGCATGGACTTCGCCCACGCCGACGCGGTGGACACCGAGCTGCTCAACCGCATCCTCTGGGAGGACGTGAAGGGAGACGTGCCCATGCCCTCGCCGGTTCACGACCCCCGCGTGCGGGTTGTGGACGACGACGAGTGAACCCGGGCACGATGGCCTCGATGCTCCCGCTCCTCGCCCTCGCCTGCACGTCCTCCGGGCCCGACGGGCCGACGTCGCTGCACCCCACCCTCACCGTGGACGCCGAGGCGGGCACCTTCGCCACCGTGACGTGGACGACGGAGGAGGTCGCCGACGGGCGCCTCGAGTTCGGCGACGACACCGCGTACGGGGCATCTCTGGAGGCGACCGAGAGCGAGGACGGGATGGAGCACACGGTCCGCTGGTTCGGCACCCCGGCCGGCGCCGAGCCCCACTGGCGGGTCGTGTCGGAGGGCGCGAGCGGGCCCATGTGGTCCCCGGACGAGGTCTACGACGCGCCCCCACCTCCGACCGTCTTCCCCAGCCTGGACGGCGAGGTGGACCCCTCGGCGGAGGCTGGCTTCGTGCTCACGTCGATGTTGCCACGCCCTTCGGCCGCGGTGATCCTCGATGGCGACAATCGCCCCGTGTGGTGGAAGCTGCTCGAGGACGGCCGAGTGATCATGCAGACGCGCTTGAGCACGGACGGCACCGCGGTCCTCATCCTCGACACCGCCGCCGACTACCTCGACGACGACACCGTCCTGCATCGCGTGCCGCTCGACGGCAGCCCCGCCTCCGAGCTGCGCCTCCCGCACGGCCATCACGACTTCGTGGAGCTCGCCGACGGTCGAGTGCTGTTCTTGGCGGTCGACATCCAACCCCTGGACGGCGCCGACGTCGCCGGAGATGCGTTGGTCGCGATCGATGAGGCCGGCAACACGGAGACGATGTGGTCGGCCTGGGAGTCGGTCCCCATCGGCACCATCGAGCCCAAGCTCCTGTACCCGGGCAACTTCGTCGACTGGACCCACTGCAACGGCTTCGCCGTCGACGCGACGACGGGGGAGTTTTGGGTGAGCGCGCACAACCTGTCCGGCGTCTTGGTGATCGACCCGGAGACGCGGGGCGTGCGATGGCAGATTGGTGGAACCCTGAGCAACGTCACCATCGAAGGTGGCGGGTTCGATCAGCAACACTCGCCGGCGCTGGTGGACGGAGGGTTCCTGATTTTCGACAATGGGCCTTCGGAGGCGGAGACGCTCCGCTCGGCGGTGCGGGAGTTCACGTTCGATGCCGCGTCGAACACGGCGACCCGTGTCTGGTCCTACGAGGACCCCGACGGTATCTACGCGAGCTTCTTCGGGAACGCAGAGCGCCTCGTCGGGGGGAACACGCTGGTGTCCTGGGGGGCCGCCGGGCGCATCGCCGAGGTCACTCCCGACGGAACCAGGGCCCGCCGGCTGGACGTCGGGATCGGCACCGCGCTGGGCTACGTGCACGCGTTGGGGGCGGGGTTCACCGTCCGGTGAGCGGGGCGGGGGCTCTCCCAGCAGAGAGTCCGTTCCCGTAACTTTCGGAGCCCGGCCGAGCCGGCCGCCGCCCGCCCTTCGAGCTGTGGGGTGCCGGGCTGGGTGAGCCGCCGCCGGCATCGGCGTCCCCGGCCGGGGCGTCGCCCACGAGCACCCGGATCTCGACCGCGCGGGTCTCGGTGTCGATGACCACCCGCTCGATCAGCTCGCCGATGATGGCGCGCTGCTGGTCGCGGTCCACGGTCTTCACGGCGCTCCGCAGGGTCGAGAGCCGCGCCTCCACGGCGGCGAGACGGGCTGACTTCACGCCGAGGCTCCGCTCGTCCATCTGCGCGAGCTCCAGCCGGCTCAGGAGCGGCGCCCGCTCGCGTTCGATGGCCGCCAGCTCCGTGGCTACCTCGTCCTCGGTGTACACACCCTTCCGGAAGCCGGCCTGGACGCGGCTCCGCTCCAGCGCGAGCCGCTCCAGCTCGGCGCGGATCGCGCGAGCGACGTCCGCGCCGCCGGTGCCGTTGCGCTTCTGGTCCGCCTCGACCGCCCGCTCCACCTCGGCGCGGAAGTACCCCGGTTCGAGGATGAGCTGCTGGACGTACGACCACACCAGGGGCTCGATCTGGTCGGCGCGGACCGCTCGTCCGGAGGAGCAGCGCTCGCAGTTGACCTGGTCCCGATTGGCGAACTCGCACCGATAGTAGGCGTTCCCGCCGGGGGTGGTCTGGCCGCGCATCTTTCGCTCGCACCGCGCGCAGAAGGCCACCGCCCGGAGGAGGTAGTCGTACTTGAGCGGCCGAGCCGGCGGCCGGGCTCGGCCTTTCAGCGCGGCGTTCGCTGCGTCCCACGCCTCGCGGGTGACCACCGGTTCGACGGACACCGTGAAGGCAGGGTCCCACGCGGGGTTCGGCGCCCAACGGTCGGAGCAGTACACAGGGTTCGCGAGCATGTCCTGGATGGAGCGGCGGACGATGAACTTGGTCCCCGGCTCGCGCGGCGTACCCTTCGGCGTGCCGCGAGGGCGGTACTTCTGGATCCGCCCGGACGGCATGTTCCGACGCACCAACTCCCGCTCGATCTGGAGCGGCCCCATCCCCTCGGCGGCGAGACGAAAGATCTCGCGCACGACCGGTGCCTCGACGGGTGAGGCGATGTACCCCCGCTTCTCCGGGGACCACTCCAGCCCGAGCGGCGTCTGCGTGAGCGGACGCCCACCCTTCCGCAGCACGGCGTCCTTCCGCCCGCGAAGCGTGCGCTCGCGGGTCTTCGACCGCTCGTAGGAGGCGACCGACGACAGCATGTCCTGGGTGAGCTTCTCCTCCGGCGTGATGTCGCGGAGGATGCCCTTGGGCGTGGCGAGGAGCACGCCGTGGTCGCGCAGCGCCTTCCGCACGATTGCGCGCTCGAACGGGTCCTCGGCGCGCGAGGTGCGATCGAGGTCGACGACGAGGAGGTAGTCCACTTCCTTCCGTTCGATGAGGCGCAGCGCACGGCTCATTCCCGGTCGTTCCCATGCGGGGACGGTGCCGCTGAAGCCGTCGTCCTCCTCCACCGACGCCACGGTCCAGTCGCACGCCCGCGCGTAGTGCAGCAGTGCCTCCCGCTGCGACTCGATGGTGCCGGCCTCGCGCTGACGGTCGGTGCTGACGCGGCAGTAGATGACGCACTTCTTCATCACGCCTCCTTCCCGCTGAGGATGTCCTTGATCTCCACGTCGCTGTCGAGGACGTGTTTCTCCAGCTTGCGCGCGAACTCCACCCACTGGCGCTTGAGCTTGCGCGGGATCATGTCAATGACCCCCGCGTCCATGAGCATGGGCCGGAGCGCGGGGTAGGTGACCAGCCGCTCGAACTGGCGGTCGATGTTCTCGTCCACCTGGTCGGCAGGTGTCTCGAACCGGAAGCCGGCCTCGTGCATCAACTCGCGGAGGTCCCGGCCGTAGAGCTTGGCCATCCGCTGGAGCACCTTCAACGTGGGCGGCGAGGAGCGCTCGCCCGTCTCGATCTTGGCGAGGTAGCTGAACGAAACGCCCATCTGCTCCGAGGCCGAGCGCAGGGAGAGCCGGGCCGCCTCGCGCAGGGCGCGCAGGTAGGGGCCGAACGACGCCCGCGCCTCCCAGGTGATGGCGGCCACCCCGGCGGCGCCGGGGCTCGGGGGGATGTTCCGGAGGAGCAACTCGGTGGGGGATCGCGTGGGCATGGGCGCACCATAGCCGATTGTCTCCACGAAGTACACATCTTTCAGGCAAGGTCGCGCCGAGATGTGGACGCTCAGACAACGGTGTGCAAAGATGGACACATGATCACCGACTCCGCTCCTCCTCGCTCCGCCTGGCTCCTCCGCGGCAACCGCATTCGCGCGCTCCTCGGCCGCTGCCACATGACGATCACCGAGGGCGCCGCGCGCCTCGGCGTGTCGCGTTCCTACTTCTCGCAGCTCCTCGCGGGGCGGCGCCCGCTCTCGCCGAAGGTCCGGCGCCGGCTCCTCGCTCGCCCGCCCTTCTGCGAGCTCGCCGCCACGGAGCTCTGGCGGGAGCCGCCGGAGGAACCCGAAGAGGGGGTGTCCCGTGACGCCGCGTGACCCCGGCGGCTTCGTCGTCCGCGTGGTGTACGTCCCCGCGGGAGCGGGCGCCTCCGATGCGCGGCGCCGGGTCGTGGATGTGCTCCTGCGCGCGCCCGCGGCCCCGGCCGATCCGATCGAGGGCGCGGCCCCGGAGACGCCGGCCAACGGCCCGATGCAGTCGCCGAGCCGGAACGCAGCGTGACTCCGGGCCATATGGCGCGCCCATGGTCGTCATATGGCCGACCCATGACCTTCCAAAAAGCAAGCCTGTCTCCATCCCTTTCATCAGAGGATCACCATGTCCACGACCCATGACCGCACCATGACCCGCGGCGCTTCGGCGCCGTCGCCCCGTTCTCCTTCGGCGCCGCCTCGGGCCGTCCCGACGCTTGCTGTCCAGGCGGAGGTCGCCCACGACACCGCCGTCCCGCGCCTCCCCACCGTCGTGGTGTCGTCGTGGAAGGGGGGCGTGTGGAAGACCTGCCTCTCCGCGAGCCTCGCCGAGCGGCTCTCGTTCGCCGGGCTCGACGTGCTCTACCTGGTCACCGACGACCAGCTCGACGCGCGCCGTCGACTGGGGATCTCCGAGTCCGACCCCGACGTCGCACGGGTGCAGCGCGGCTCCGGGACCGTCACCGTGGTGGGCCTCGCCGGCGCCCACGCCGTCGATGTGCTCTATCGGGGCGGCCCGGGCCGGTTCGGCCGGTTCGACGCGATCGTGGTGGATACGCCGCCGGTGAAAAAGGGTGGGTGTCTCCCGGGGGTGCTGCTCCTCGCGCCGACCGACGGCGACGACGCCTCCGCGAACCTGATCCGGATGCTCCGGGCGACGCCGGCGAACACCGACATCGTGCTCGTCCGGATCGACGCGGTGCCCAAGCGCGAGTGGGCGCAGGACGCCGCCGTCATCCACGACGCCTCGAATCACACGGGCACGCTGTCCTACCTCTCCGACCCGCTCCCGCGGACGGCCGAGGTCCGCGAGGCGCTCAACCGGGGGCAGTCCGTGTGGACCTTGGCCCGACGCGGGCCGACGCGCGAGTTCCTCCAGGGGCTCGAGTCGCTCGCCGGGGTCGCCTGGGAGCGCATCCGCCCGGGGACGACGCTGCCGGCGCTCGCCGTCGCGGCGGCGTCCACGGTCCACATCCGCGGCTGGGACGACGATGCTTGATCCGGCTCGCGCCCGCGCCGAGGCCGATGCCGCGGAGCGCCGGGGCGCGGGCACGCTGTGGGGCACCGGGCCCGTGGCCTGGGAGGGCGTCAGCGTCGGCACCGTGGCGCAAGCGGAGGTGGTGCCGACCGTCGAGGGCGACGGGAACGCCGCGGCGGCAAGGGATCGGCCGACCGTGGCGCCGTTGCAGCGGGCGGCGAACCCGCGAGGCCCCGTGCGGGACACCCAAGAGGTGCCGACGGCACTCCTCGCGGCGATTCTCGCCCGGCTCGAGATGGCGCCGCCGCGGCGCGAGGAGGCCGTGCCGAGTTGGCTGACCGAGGCCATCGGGAACCCGCTCACCTACGACGCGGCGTCGCCGCACCGCATCGACGTGTGCGCTCGCGTGGACCCGGCGCTCTACCGGAGGCTGCAGGCGATGAAAGAGCGGCTCGGGCTGCGGACGACGGCCGGGGCGTGGGAGTACGTGCTGCGGGCCGGGTTGGCTGTGGAGCGGGGAGGCCCGTGAGGTCGGCCTGATTGACCCTCACGATATTCAGACACCACTTCAACGCTCCAGCCCACAACCGTCGACTCCGAGGCCGGGCTGAGGCTCGCGTCCGCCGCGCGTACAAAATGTACGCTACGTTACGCAATGTTCGTATCTGTGACGACGGCACCGCCTGTCCGGCGGCGGTCCACGCGTGCTGTGGTAGCCTGCAGATACAGGTGTCCATGCCCGACTACGTCGAATCGTCCAACGGCAGCTTGATCGCGCGAATTGACAATGGAAATGCCTACACCGACCGCCGGTTTCTCGTGACCCACGACGGCGGGGGTGCTGGCGACCAGCTGTTCGAGGTGAACGAGGATGGAAAGGTCACGTTGTATGGCGAGTTGTGGCGCGATGCCACCGTCCAGATGAACAACAATCAGGCCGGCGATGTCGTCGAGTTCCTGTCCAACGGCGCGTCCGTAGCAAAGATCAACTCCGCCGGGATCGGGGACTTTCACGCCGCTGGCGTCAAGCTCCTGATCTTGGCCTACGTGACCGACCCCGGCAGCACGGGCGACGTGGCGCTCTTGTACGTCGGCAGTGATCTGATCCTCCACGTCTACGACGGGGCGGCTTGGCAGCCCATTTCACATTGATGCGCCACGCTTGGGTGGCGCTGGTGGCTCTGCCGGCCTGCGCACCGGCCGGTGGAACGCTTGGGGACGCGGAGCCGGCGTCGCCGGACACCGAGGCGGCAGAGTCGGGGGCGGCGGATTCGGATGGTGACGGCTTCGACGCGACCGTGGATTGCGATGACACGCGCGCGGACGTGCACCCGGGCGCTGTGGAAACGTGCAATGGCCGGGACGACGACTGCGACGGATCGGCGGATGTGGGGGCGAAAGACGCGCCGACTTGGTATTCGGATGCCGACGCCGACGGGTTCGGCGACAGCGCTGTGACCGCGAGCGGCTGTGATCCTCCGGCGGGCTACGCCGCCACCTCCGGGGACTGCAACGACGGGAACTCAGCGGCAAACCCCAGCCTTCCCGAGCTGTGCACGACACCTTGGGACGACGATTGTGACGGCCTGACGAACGAGGACGACGCGGCGGATGCCGCACCCTCCTGGCCCGACGCGGATGGCGATGGCTATGGGGACGCGGCGGCTGCGCCGGACGTCAGCTGCGAGCTCCCCTCGGGACACGTCGCGATCGCGCTCGACTGCGACGACGTGGACCCCGAACTCCATCCCTTGGCCAGGGACGTCTGCAACGACGCCGTTGACCAGAATTGCGACGGGGTCGCGCTGACCTGTCCGTACTCGGGTACCTTGGCTGTGGACGACATCGCGATCGCGAAGATCGAAGCCCTGGGGTTGTTCGACGCGGTGTGGAATGTCGGCGCGGGGGACGTCCAAGGCGACGGGGTGCCCGACCTCCTCATCACGGGGTACTACGCCAACCAGGTCGCGATCGTCTCCGACGTCGGCTCCGCGTCTGGAGTCGTGGTCATCGCCACCGACACCGCGTACACCCTCATCGACGGGAACTCGCCGCCGTCCTTCGGAACCGGCCTCCACGGGGGCGGCGATCTCGACGGGGATGGGCTCGGCGACCTCCTCGTGGGCGTGGAGGGCGACTCGACTTCGGCGTACGCTGCCGGAGCCATCGACGTCTTCACGGGTCCGGTGGGGGCTGGGGCCTCGTACGAATCGGCGTACGCCACGCTGGTGGGTGAGGACGTGGCGGACCGCCTGACCTTCAGCCCGATGGCGGCAGACCTCGACGGAGACGGCTTCGATGACCTGGTCGCCGGCACACCCATGCAGGGGGCCGAGAGCGGCGCGGTCTATCTGACCTGGGGTCCGATCCCTCCCGGGGAGATCCAGGCGGGCCAGGACACGGACGTGCGCCTCCGGGGAGACCCGGGGACCTGGTTCGGCTGCTCGACCAGCGCGGGAGACCTGGATGGGGACGGGTACCTTGACCTCGCGGTGGGCGCGCCGTTGGATGCGGCGCGCGCAGGCGTCGTTCACCTGTTCTCGGGGTCCACCCTCCGGAGCGCCCCGGCGGAGGGCCAACTGGCGGACGGGCGCATCGTCGGAGAGGGCCGCTTCGGGACGTACCTTGACGCCCGTGGGGACCACGACGCCTCGGGACGCGCGGACCTCCTCGTCGACGCACCGATGTACGGCTCCGGGTTCGCGTACCCAGGCCGGGCCTATGTTTTCACCGATCCTCCGCTGGCCGATGGCTCGGTGGCGGACGCCTCCGTCACCCTCGACGGCTCCGAGCATGCGGGCTACACCGGCTCGTTCCAGTTCGTCGGAGATGTGAACGGGGACTCCTTTGACGACGCGATCCTCGCGGACGGCTACTACGGCGACGGAGGCGTGGCGTTTTTGTTCTATGGGCCGATCAGCCCCGCCATCACCGACATGCGTGACGCGGACGCAACGATCCTCGGATCAAGCGGGGACCGACTCGGCGGGTTCGTCGATGATGTCCGTCCGGCCTATGCGCTGGGCGACGTGGATGTCGATGGGTTCGCTGACATCGTGCTGAACAGCGGCCAGCATGTGCTCGGTGGCTGGGTCTATGTGTTACGTGGGGCCGCAGGCCCCTGATACGGTGGTTCGAGAACGTCAACCTCAAAGGAGAGTGTGTCATGCCTGATGCGGATGTCTGGCTCAACCCTGGGGCTCCCCCTGGGTCGGCCGATGGAATCGTGGTCTGGATCGACAACGACAACAACAGCGGTACGGAGGTGTTCGCGGTCGAAAACGACGGTGGCGGGCTGACTCGGCGCGTCTTCGAGGTGGACGAGTCCGGCGACGTCCACCTGCGCGGACCGCTGGAGTCCTCTGGGACGATGCAGTTCAACCACAAGGTGGTTGGGGGCGGCGATCCGATCGCCTTCTCCAGCAACGGCACCGAGGTGGCGCGGATTGAGTCCGACGGGTTGGGTCGGTTCACCACGGGCGGGGTCAATCTGCCTCTTCTCACGGCCACCCCCCACGGCTCGCGTGTCGGGATTGCCGGGGATGTAGTACTCTTCGACGCTGGCGGCGGCACCTTCCACCTGATGGTGTGCGCGGGCGGTAACAGCTGGTCCAACGCGTGATGAACCCATTCTTCCGAGGTGAACGATGGCCGACTACTTTGTGAATCCCGGTGGCCCGGGATTCAGCGGTTCGATTATCTTCCGCATCGACAACAACAACGACGAGACGAACCGCAGGTTCTTGATTGAACACGACGGAGGCGGAGGCGGCAAGGAGCTCTTCGAGGTCTTCGAGTCGGGGAAGGTCAACGTGCACGGAACGCTCGTGCGGCAGGGCGTGCATCGAGTGGAGAAGCGGACTCCGGGAGGGGATGTTGCCTCCTTCGAGTCGCAGGCCAACGTCGTCGCAAAGGTCACGTCCGCGGGGGTCGGTGTGTTCTTGGGGGGCATCAACCTCCACCGCGACTTGGGGGTCAACGATCCTGATGCAGCCACGCTTCCCGGTGTCACCGGGCAAGTGATCCTCTGGCACAATCGGGGGACCGGCCTGGACGAAGTGTGGGCCTGCAACGACGGCGCCACCTCGAGCTGGAACCGCGCGACGCAGTAGTCGTGCCGGCGCGGCGCGCCCGGGGTCGTCCGAGACGTGCCGCGCCGGGCATTACCTGCCTACCGCGCAACCCGTGACGACGCCAGCGGCCCCGGGAGGTGCCTGCAGGAGGAGCGCGTCGGCGTCGATGCTCTCACCGCCGCGGACACGGGCGCGTTGGAGATTGGGGCGACGAGCGCGCGAAAACGCCGAAGGGGACGCTAACCATCCGTACAGGTACGCAGTCTCCGGCACGCCCGCGGCCACGCGGATGCGCGCCGTGTCCTCGTGACCTCGGGGCTCCGTCGGCTCACTCATCGAGTCCCTTCCGGTTCGATCTTCCTCCTAATCCCTCGCGTTCTCCTCACCGCGGGGATGGTTTCGATTACGCAAAACGAAACTCTCCCTCTTGTTCTACACGCCTACTTCGGCTGTCGATGACCCCGGCAAAGTTCGACGCGTGGCGCCGGTATCTCCCGCCCCCACCCCATTCTCGCCCCAGCGGCTCCTCGACCGCCGACCTCCACCGCGTGGATTGTCCGTGCCGCCCGCTCCAACCCTTTGACGTGATTCGCCTCCCCTCCCCGTGGGCCAGCGTCCTCACCCCCCGAGCACCTCGCGCAACCGCGCCCCCACCGCGGCGTGGCCCTGCTCGCTGAGGTGGAAGTCGTGGGGCAGGAAGTTCGCCGGGTCCCGGAGGCTGTCGGTGAGGTCCACGAGGGGCAGGTCGCCGAGCGCGGCGGCCACCTGATCACGGAGCGTCGTGTCGGCCCAGGGGCGAAGCGAGGCCAGGTCCGCGCCGCGCGCGAGCACACTCTCCCCGGCGCGCGCCTCGCTCGTGGCGAGATCGGCGGGGAGCCAGACGGGGACCACCCGCAGCTCCGTATGTTCCGCCGCGAAGGAGCGCACCGCGGACGCAAAGGCCATGGAGGCGGCCGCCTGCGTGGCCGGCGCCGTGAGCCACTCGCCGGGCGGGTCCCGCGGCACGGGGTTCAGTCGCGCCCAGAGGCGGTACGCCAGCGCGCTGTCGGCGAGGGGCGACGACCAGAAACTCCGCCCCGCCGCACCAAGACGCCCCGCCCGGAACAGGTAGCCCCGGTGGACCTCATTGCGCTCGCCGGCCGGGAGCATGCCGTCCTCCCAGTCGTTCGCCTGGTTCAGCACCACCAACACAGTTGATACATCTGGATGTGTCGAATGTGTCATCCATGTATCACCCGCCGCAAGGCTGTCCGCGATCCCGTAGTCGGGCACGCCCGCGTTCACCGCGCCGAGCCACGCGGGGAACGCCTCCTTGGCCTCCACCCCGAGCCCGAAGACCTGCGAGTCGCCGAGGACCAGCACCCCCGCGCCTCCCCGCTCGCAGGGGTGGATCGTACGGAGCCCCTCGGGGTCCGTCACCACCGCCGTCACCCGCCCGTCGGGGCCGCGCACCCGATCCTCCGCGCACGGCCGCAGCCGCACCCGGCCCTCCGCCACCTCGAACAGCCCCACCTGCGCCCGCACGCCGCCGCCCGTGGCGCGGAGACCGACCTCCAGCACCGCTGCGCCGGCCGTGAGGCCCACCGCCACCAGGCCCAACCGGAGGAGCGCGCGGCGCATGGGCTACAGCGTGGGCTCGACGACGTCGGCGATGAGCTTCGCCATCCCCTTGCTGCCCTCCGCGTCGGGGTGGCCGCCGTCGTAGATCAGCGCCTCGGCCACCGTCGGCTCCCGCTCGAAGAGCTTCCCGATGGCGGGCGGGAGTTCGTCGCCCGACCGCGCCGGGAGCGAGAGCCACACCTTCCCGGTCTCCAGGTCCACGACCGAGAGCCCCTTCGCGTCCACCTGGAGCGTCTCCCCGCGTTGGCCCTGCGCCGCGCGGAAGCCGTCGGTGAGCTCGGTGACGTTGGCCGTGGGCCCGAGCCGCGCCAGGATCTGGCCGCGCTCGGCCGGGCCGTCGCGGAGCCCGTGGAGGTCGAACCGGGAGATCGGGGGCAGGAAGACCACCACCGGCGCCCCGGTGGCCGCCTCACAGTCCCGCACGCCCTGGGCGTACCCCTCGGCCCCGCCCATCTCCGGCGGCGGGAGCCGGCGGGTCCAGATCACCCGGTCCACCCCGAGCTTCTTCACCTGCGAGCGGCACCACGCCCCGAGCGAGGCCACGGACGCGCCCGGCGTGCCCGCGTTGAGCACCTCCACGTCGTGGCCGCGGGACTTCAGCTCGCCTTGCAGGAGCGTGACCCACGCTTCTTCCGGCGGGAGCCCCCAGCCGAAGGTGACCGAGTCGCCGACCGCGGCGATGCGGAGCCGACCGGGCGTCTTCGCCGGGAGCGGCCCCATCCGCAGGTGATCGGCGTTGGTGCTGACCAGGAACCGCCGCACCCGGCCGATGGAGGCGGTGCCGTTGCGGTGCGCCTCCGCCTCGTCGCGGGAGTGCGGGCGGTCGGGGATGACCATCTTCGCGTCGACGAGGTTGGCCTTGAGCCAGGGCATCCGATCCATCTCCGCCCACGGCTCGGCGATGACGGCGGAGCGCTCCGCGGGCCGGTGGGTGAGGACCCACCCGGCGCCGACGCCCACGCCCACGAGGATGAGCGCCGCGGCGACCTGGTACCAGCGAGGCGCCTTCACAGGATCGAGTACCGGGTGGCCAGCTCATCGAACGGGGGCGAGGTGGCGAACAGCCACGCCCCTACGGCGAGCGCCACCAGCAAGGCGCCGCCGATCCAGTACAGCGCTTCCTTCGTCTCGGGCTTCATGTCGCTGCGAACATCCCACGCCGCCGCGCCGCGGACAAGCCCCGCGCGCGCCTATCCATGCGCGATCCGCCGCAGCGCCCGCTCCGCCTCGGCCACGATCGCCTCCCCTCCGGGCACGCGCCCGTCGCGGACCACGTGGCGACCGCCGACCCAGGCGTCGCGCACCGCGGCCGGGCTGCCGTTGAACACGATGGCGGGGAGCAGGCGCGACGCGCCGAATTCGAGGCGGGCGGTGTCGATGGCCACGAGGTCGGCCGGGTAGCCAGGGGCGATGCGGCCCGTGTGGAGGCCGAGGGCGCGCGCCCCGTGCTCGGTGCCGCGTTGAAGCAGGGTCGCAGCGAGGCCATCCGCGTTGAGGTGGGCGGTCACGTCGCGGCGACCGGCGGCCGCGCGGGCGTTCCACTCCAGGGCGCGCAGCTCCGCGAAGGGATCGATCGACGCCTGACTGTCGGTGCCGATGCACAACGGGGCGTCCACCTCCGCGGCGGGGAAGAAGCCGCTGCCAAGGTCGAGCGCGGAGGTGGGACAAGCGCACACACCGGCTTGCGTGTCGTGGAGCAGGCGGCGCCCGTCCGCGTCGGTGTGGATGGTGTGCACGGCGGTGAAGCGCGGCCCGAGCAGCCCGGTGTCCGCGAGGAGCTCCACGGCGCTCCGGCCGGTGGCGGCGCGGCAGCGGGCGTCCTCTCCGGGGTCGGCGCCGACGCGGGCGTGGATCACCACGGGCGCGGTGGAGAAGGCGCGGAGCCACGCGGGGGGACACGCCAGGGCGTCCACCGGAGAGAGCCCCACGTCGAGGCCGCGGGCGCGGAGGCGGGCGATCGCAGCGAGGGGCGCGTCCGGGGCGGCGTCAACGAACCGGGCTTCCCGCGGCGAAGCGACGGCGCGGGCGCCGCGGAGCAGGACCATCCGCAGCCCAACCCGCCGGGCCGACGCGGCGATGCGGAGCGCCAGCTCGTCCGGGTCGGCGTAGGGCGTGCCGTCCGCCTGGTGGTGCAGCTCGTGCACCTCGCCCACGCTGGTGAACCCGGCGCGCACCATCTCGGCGAACGCGAGCGTGCTCACCGCCTCCAGCGCCTCGGGGTCGAGCCGGGAGGCCAGCGAGAACATCGCCTCACGCCAGGCTTCGCCGCCGTCCATCCCCGGCGCCGCGTGCTGCACCCACCCGCGGAGCGCGCGGTGGAAGGCGTGGCTGTGGGCGTTGACGAAGCCGGGGAGCAGGACGCGCTTCGGCAGCGGGATCACCGGCACCCCGTCGTGGGCGAGCGGCGCGCCGACGCTGAGGATCGTCCCCTCCCCGTCTCCCCCGCTCACGAGCACGCACACGTCCGGACGGAGGGTCCCCTCCACGAGCACGGCGTCAGGCTTGAGCCAGTACATCGATCGTCACTCCTTCCGCTTGGGCGGCTTGGGGGGCTGGGGCATCGAGAAGCCCAACGACGGGGCCGAGGCGGCCTGGGTGGGGAGGGTCGGGCCGCCGTGGGTGATCGCCTTCGGCCAGTCGAACGCCGCGAACGGGGCCTCGGTGGCGCCGTTCCACCGGCCCATGTCCCAGGCCGCCGCCTTGCTCCCCGACTTCACCGCGGGCTCGCCGAAGAGCGTCGTGAAGACGGCGGCGTACGCGGTCGTGACCTCCGGGTACTTCACGGGGAAGTACTCCCGATTCAGGGTCACGGTACGCACGCCTCGGTCGAGGAGCGACTGGAGGTCCTCGGTGTGGAACCGGAAGACCCCGTCGGTGATCTCCCCGCGTTCGAGGCGCCGCATCGAGAAGAGGAAGGTGTTGCCGTCCACGAAGCGGTCCCACTCGTCCGGCCGCACCCGCTCCACCCAGAGCGCGTGGCCGTTGAGCAGGGTCTTGTGGTGGTCGAGCTGGTACATCAACGGGGCCTGCGAGGCCGCGAGGTCGGGGCTCAAGGGCGGCTCGATGAGCACGTCTCCCGGGAGTTTTCCGACCTCCTGGTAGAACGGCACCGGCACCTTGGCCTCGGAGAACAGCGCCCGGTAGGGCGCGCCGGCCGCCTCGAGCTGGGCGGGGATGGAGAGGGCGAGCACGACGCCGATCGCGGTCGCCGCCTTCGGCCCGAAGCGGGCCTGGATCGCCGGACGGGCGAGCAGCCGGTCCACCGCCAGGGCGGCAAGGGTGATCCACACGAGGTTGAGCACGACGACGTGCCGATACGGCCACCAGAAGCGGCGGAGCGGGCCGGCGAGGCCGTAGATGAGCTCGAACGGGCCGTGCGGGAAGAGCGGGCCGGCCATCAGGAGCACAAAGAGCAGGGCGACGAGCGCGAGGCCACGCCCCACCGCGTCCTTCCGCGCGCGCAGCCCGATGAAGCCGAGGATCGCCGTGGAGATCGGGAGGGCCCGACCGGAGTGCCGCCCCCCGTGGACCATGAACGGGATCGTGTCGGGCTGGAGGATCGAGCCGGCCGACCACGGCCAACAGCTGTCCGCGAGGCACTCGGGGTGAGGGAAGAGGTTGTCCTCGGCGGTGCCCGGGATGTCGCCGTAGTGGCGGACGAAGACCCACAGAACCGGGGCCACGAGCACGAGGTAGCTCACCGCGAACACGCCGAGGGCCTTCCACAACGCCGCGGACTTGAGCGCGCGCCCGCGCGCGAGCAGGAGCAAGCCGCCCGCCATGACCCCGAAAAACCCGTAGTACCAGTAGAGCACCGACGTGGCGGCGAGGAGCACCCCGCTGAGCACCGCCCGCTTCGCCGACGGCGCGTCGAGCAACCGCAGCCAGCTCGCGAGGAAGAACGCCAAGAAGCCGAAGTCCACCTGGGTGAACCGCCCCGCGCCGAGCTCCTGGGAGGCGTAGACCATCATCGCCGCCGTGGGCGCCGCCGCGAGCGAGGCCGGCCGCGACGCCCCTGCCGCCCGCGCGAGCGCGTACGCCCCCACGCCGTCGAGGGTGAGGATGGTGAGCGTGTGGGCGGTCGAGGCCATCGGCCAGCCGAGCAGGAGGTGCCACGGCAGGTACAAGAACCCGTCGCTGCCGTTGCCGGCGAGCCACGGCGAATCGCCGATCGGCCAGTAATACCGGTCGTTGTGGACCAGGCTCCGCCCGTGGAGCACCTGGTCGGTGACCCACTCCAGCAGCCAGTGGTTCCCCAGGCAATCGGGGTGGATCCACCCGCCAACGATCGTGTCGGTCGGCGACGCGAGCACGGGCGCGATCACCAGCATCGCGCCGGCGAGGGAGAGGGCGATCGCGGCCAAGGTCCAACGCACGCGCGAGCCTATCCTCTCGACGGTCAGGGGAGGTTGGGGTTCCCCCTCTCGGCCCTCCTCCACCCTCGCGAGCCACGACCGGCGTCGGCGCGTCCCGCCGCGGCGCTCAGTCGAAGTCGACGACGATCTTCCCCGCCGCCCGACCCGACCGGCTGCGATCCCACGCCTTGTCGAACTCCGCCGCGGGGAAGCGGCTGTCCACCACCACCCGCAGCTTCCCAGCCGCGACCAGCTCGTCGAGCACGCCGAGGTCCGCCGCGTTGGACTTGAGCATCACCGGCTTCACCGACCGGCCGGAGAAGGGGTGCAAGAGCCCCCAGGTGAAGATGGCGGGGCCGGGCATGCACGAGGCGAAACGCCCCTTCGGGGTGAGCTTCGGCACGAAGTCCCCCGGAGACTGCCCCACGCAGTCGAGGATCCAGTCGAACGGGGCCTGACCGGCGTAGGGGTCGGCCGCGCCGTAGTCCACCACCTCGTGGGCGCCGAGGCCGCGCACCAGCTCGGCGTTCCGGGCGCTGCACACGCCCACGACGTGGGCGCCGGTGGAGCGCGCCACCTGAACCGCGAGGTGACCCACGCCACCGGACGCGCCGATGACCAGGACCCGGCCGTTGGCGCTGGTCAGGGGAATCCCCAGGACGTCACGCAATCCTTGGAGCGCCGTCATTCCGGCGAGGGGCAGGCCGGCGGCCTCGGCCCACGACATCCCCTCCGGAATGCGCCGCGCCACGTCGAGACCCGCGAGCACCTTCTCGGCGCTGGCGCCGCCCGCCGTGCCGTTGAGCCGAGTGTGGAGGCGGTCGCCCACCGCGAACGTCGTGACGCCGGGACCGAGCGCCAGCACCTCGCCCGCCAGATCGTAGCCGGGGACGAAAGGGAACTTCGCGGGCATGTACAGCCGGATGTCCCCCGAGGCCTGCTTCCAGTCAACGGGGTTCACGCTCGTGGCGTGCACGCGCACCAGGACCTGCGCGGGACCGGGGGTGGGGTCGGGGCGCTCGGCGAAGTGGGGGGTGTCGGCGTAACGGTCGAGGACGATGGCGCGCATGAAAGGGTCCGGCTGCGTCGCCAGCGTATCCGGGGCCGCGAGCCGCGGCGGCGCCCTCCTCAAAAGTGATGAGGACGCCACCCAAGCAGGATACGGAGTCTTCCCCATGGAGCGCGCCGTGACCCCGTCGCTGCGACAGCAATTTTCGATCGGCCTCACCGTCGTCGTCCTCGCCGCCGCTTGCGTGGAGCGGCCGCCCACCGCCTGGGGCGGCTTCAACCCCGCCACCGACGCGCCGCCCCGTCCCGGCGAGGCCATCGCGGGCGTGCCGGTCGATCACGCCGACTACGAGCACGTCGTGGCCCTCGGCGAGCGCTTCTTCCGCTACGGGGACTTCGGCACCGAGCGGGCCATCACCGACGTCACCGGGGTGATGCTCGGGACGGTGCAGGTGCCGTGCGCCTCCGGGGCGCTCAACTGCACCACCGACGAGCCCGTCCTCAAGTACTACGTACAAGCCCTGGATGCGCTCGATGGGACGCCCGGCAACCTCTTCACCGGCAACGGCGGCAAGGACGGCGCGGGTTTCACCAACGATCTGGTGATCAAGTTCCCCAAGGGCACCCTCCTCTACGGCGGCGTGGCGGTCCCGGAGGAGGTCCACACCGGCCTGGATGTCGACGCGGGCGACAGCTGGCCCGTCGGGCTCGACGCGGTGCCCGTCCCGGCGGCCGATCAGGCGTCCACCTACCTGCCGAACCCGCCCGAGCTGGGCGCGGGACCCGCCCCCGAGGGCCGCGTACGATTCCGCCTCTCTTGCGCGATGTGCCACTACTCCCACGACATCGACGGCGACGGCGTGGCCGACCTGCATTCGCTCAAGTCCGACGAGCCCACCGCCGGGAGCCCGTGGAAACCGGCAGATGGCTGGGGCGTGGGCAACCAGGACCTCGCGGTCGGCTGGGTGGTCGCGCTCTCCGCCAACCCGCTGCTGCTCGCGCCGGTCTTCTCCGGCCCCCGCGACCCGTCCAGCGAAGAAGCCAGCCACACGTGGCTTGACTGGGTCACGCGGTCCTACGTCACGGACAAGGACACCGTCCTCCGGGACGTCGTGGTGGGGATGATCACCCAGCCGCGCGGCTACGCCGACGTGATCCCCGACGCCAAGTACAACACCCAGCAGCTGCCGAACCTCTACACCTGGCACAACTGGCCCTCGAACCTCGACGGCGCCTTCCCGGAGGCCACCGACCGCAACAACGTCGTCTGGACGGGCACCCTGGACTTCACCGGGCTCATCGGCACCTGCAAGCAGCGCGCCGGCTCGGTGGCGCTCCCTTGGGAACCGCCGAGCATCCTCGGCTCGGTCGAGTGCGACACGCTGCTCGACATGATGACCCGGTACTCCCCGGTCTTGACCGCCTACCCCGACCGGAAGGCAGCCGTGGAGGCCGACATCCTCGGCACCTCCGACGGCGTCCCCGGGATGATCAACCCCGACGACGTCTTCGTGGTGAAGGGCTCCCCGGCGCTCCCGGACGCGGTCTACGACCACCCGGACAACGTGAGCCACCACCGGCAGCGGACCGCCGAGGACTTCGGTCCCACCTTCAAGGACCGCGGGTCGGAGATCGCGATCCTCGGCTACCGCATCCGGACTCCCCAGTACCTCCGCGCGCCGCTCGGCCTCGACGCGCTGGTGAAGAAGTACCCGGCGCTCGACGAAGAAGACCTCTACAGCCAGGCGGTCAACACCTGGCTCGACTGGATGCGCCCGCCGGCGAACGCCACCCCGCTGCTCGCCAGCGCGGCCGACCAGGTGGAGGAGGGCCGCAAGGTCTTCGTCGCCGCCGGGTGCGACGACTGCCACCGCGGCCCCTTCGGCACCGACAATATCCTCCACTCCGTGTCGCTCGACCCCGCCGAGCAGTACGGCCTGCCCCGGGCCCCCTCCTCCACCGGGTGGCGCGTGCTCGACCGCGGTCGCGCGCCCGCCATTGGCACCGACCAGCAGCGGACGCACGACTCGCGTACGCTGCGCCGGCTCGTCTCCCCGAGCTACGACCCCGCGACCGGCCTCGCGGACGGCGCCGGCGGCCCCCTCCCCGGCCTGCTCGGCGTGCGCACCGTCGGCTACAAGCCCTCGATCCTCCAAAACCTCTGGAACTCGGCGCCCTACCTGCACGAAGGCAGCATCGGCATCGCGTTCACCGACGGCTCTTCGGCGCCGGCGAGCCTCAGCGCACGCCTCGCCAAGGCCGGCAGCGCCGAGGTGATCTACGGGATGGGCAAGGTGCTCGCCGTGCGGGAGAAGGACCCGACGCACGGGCCGCGCGCCGACGCGGCCCTCTCGCTCCAGGCGCTGGTGCTCCAGTCGGAGCGCGCCAAGGTGATCGCCGCGAACGAAGGCCCGGACTACCCGGTCTACGCCGGCGGCACCTGGAGCCCCGACGGAGCCGCGCAGCCGGCGTCCATGTCGCTCGCCGCGATGGGCGCCCCCGGCACGGGGCACGCCTGGTACATCGACGACCAGCCCGGGGGCCCGAAGGTCACGGCCCTCGTCGCCTACCTCCTGAGCCTCGACGACTGCCCCCGCGACCTCCCGGGAAAGACCCCGCGCCCCTGCGAGGCGTATTAGCCGGGAGGCGATGCCGGAACGCCTCGACGCCGCGCTCGTCCGCCGCGGGCTCGCCCCTTCGCTCACGCGGGCGGAGGCCGAGATCCGCGCCGGAAACGTGCTGGTGGACGAGGTGGGTGTCGACAAGCCGGGCGCCAAGGTGACGGAGTCGGCCACGATCCGGCTCCGCGTCGCCCCCTCGAAGTACGTCTCCCGAGGGGGGCTGAAGCTGGAGGCGGCGCTGGACCGCCTCGGCGTCGATCCCTCCGCTCGCGCGTGTGTGGACCTCGGGGCGTCCACCGGCGGCTTCACGGACTGCCTGCTCCAACGCGGCGCCGCTCGGGTCTACGCGGTGGACGTCGGCTACGGCCAGCTCGCCTGGTCACTCCGGCAGGATCCGCGGGTGGTGGTGATGGAGCGGGTCAATGCGCGCACGCTCGAGGGGCTCCCGGAGCCGGTGTCTCTCCTGGTGGCGGACCTCTCGTTCATCTCGCTCCGAACCGTGCTGCCGGCGGTACGGCGGCTGGTGAGCGCCGGCGGCGAAGCGGTGCTCCTGGTCAAACCTCAGTTCGAAGTGGGCAGGGAACGCCTCGGGCCGGGGGGCCTGGTTCGGGACGAAGCGGCGCGCGAAGCGGCGTTGGCGGAGGTCGCGGCGAGCGCGACGGCCGTGGGTTTCACGGTGCGAGGCGCCATCGAGTCGCCGGTAGCGGGCGCCAAGGCGGGGAACCGGGAATGGCTGCTGCATCTCGGGTAGGGTCGCCGCGCGCGTGCTAAGGTGGCATGGGAGTGTCCATGCGTCGATTCGCCCCCCTGTTCCCGCTGCTCCTGCTCGTGTCCGGTTGCACCTGGATCGACGATGCCCAGGTGAAGTCCCACGCCGGCCAGGTGGATGACGACGGCGACGGTGTCCCCGCCAGCGAAGACTGCGACGATGCCGATCCCCTCCGTTCCACCGCCGAGCCGGAGATCTGGTACGACGGGATCGACGAAGACTGCAAGGGCGACGATGACTACGACCAGGACGGCGATGATTGGATCCCGACGGAGTTCGTCGGGCTCACCACGCTGGACGTGAAGGGGTCTGGTGAGCTCCACGGCGGCGACTGCGACGACCAGGACCGGACGATCTCGCCGGCAGCGACCGACACGTGGTACGACGGCGTCGACTCCTCTTGCGACGGCGGAGACGACTACGACCAGGACGCCGACGGCTACGTGCCCGACGAATACGCCGGGCTCGTCACCAAGTACGTCGGCACCAGCGGGCTGCTCCCCGCCGGCGACTGCGACGACACCAACAGCGCCGTGAACCCCGCCCCCGGCACGATCGACGCGTGGTACGACGGGTTGGACGCCGACTGTGACGGCGCGAACGACTACGACCAGGACGCCGACGGCTACGTGCCCGACGCGTGGCTCACCGTCGCGGGCGGGCTCCCCGGCCACGACTGCAACGACCTCGACGACGCCGTGAATCCCGGCGTGGACGAGACCTGGTACAACGGGGTCGACGACGCCTGCGACGGCCAGGACGACTTCGATCGCGACGCCGACGGCTACGTCCGCCCGGTCGACACCGGCAAGATCACCTACACCTACGACGACGCCTCCGGCACCGATGTGGCGATCGCCGGCACCGGCGCCCTCCCTGGCGACGACTGCGACGACACGGACGCCAACGCCCACCCCTACGCCCACGAGCTCTATGGCGACGCGGTCGATGAAGACTGCGACGGCGGTCTCGACAGCATCGAGGCCCTCCCCCTCGTCGGCTACACCTACGAGCTGCCCTACACCCCGATCTTCGTGGAGGCGGACGGGCACGTCTACCTCTCGGTGGCCGTGCACCACGTCACGACCCCCGCGGGGGATCAGTGGTACGACAGCGGCTTCGCCGTCTATTGGGACACCGCGGCGATCGGCAATGATCCTGACTACCTCCACGACTTCGCCTGGGCGAAGAGCTCGCGGGACCCCGCCTACGACGTCGGCTCCGCCCACAGCTTCCGCTACTACGACGGGGTGCTCTACGGGGTGCTCGGCCGCATGGCCACGAGCTACCGCGCCCTCGCCTTCGAGTCCTACCCGCTCGACGGCAGCACCGCCGGCCAGATGTCCGCCCAGTCCGGCTACGCCGACGACGCGTTCGAAGACGCCGACGTGTACGTCGACGGCTCGGGGAACGTGTACGGCATCGGCTGCGACGGCGGGACCAACGGCGTGTTCACCTTCGTGAGCTCGTCGAGCTTCACCACCAGCACCAGCGCCGACGTCCAGCAGAACCTCGACACCGGCACCCAGCCCGCCACCGCGTGCCAGTTCGCGCTCGACGGCACCGACCCCTACGTCTTGCTCTCCGACACCGACGACATGTACGCGCTCACCGTGGATGATCTCTCGCTCACCGAGCCCAGCTGGACGCGCACCGCCACCGGCATCGGCCTCGCCCCCGGCGACATCGACACCGCGATGGACGGCGTCGACCCCAGCCTCGTCTTCTCCGCCCAGGCCAGCAACTCGGTGTACGTCGCCGGCACGGGGATGGACACCTTCGTGGGCCAGGGTTCGGACGCCCCCACCCAGGCCGTCGCCATGCGCATCCCGGGCGGACAGTACGTGGTGGTGTGGATCAACAGCAACCACAAGGTGCGCCTCGCCAAGGGCAATGTCTTCGCCGGCTTCTCCTACGTGGCGGTGAACTTCGCCGAGGACGCCACGGGCGTCGCGCTGTGGGTCGATGCTTCGCACGCCATGGTGGCGGTGACGGGCGCCACGAGCCTCGGGGTCGGGACCTACGATTGGTAGAGAAGAGGCTTTAGACCTTAGGCTTTAGGTTTCAGGTCCGACCGCGCGCCCGAGGCCGGGCGCCCCGCCGACAAAGCTGCAGGCTTGCGGACCGAACGCGCGCCCGGGGCCGGGCACGCCGCGGGCGTCCCAGCTTCGCCGTCCCGCCTTCCCACGCCGCCGCGCCCCCCGTCCACAGCGCAAGCGTGTACGCCGACACGCCGTCCGGCTCGCGCGTACGCGCCCCCGCCGCGGCCTCCAGCCTGAGGCCTCCCGCCTCCAGCCTCCCCACACAGCCTCCTGACGAACCATCCCCGCGGCGACATGTCGTTACCCAGCGGAGGTGCAATCATGCACGCTGAACCCTGGACCGATGACCCTGGCGAGGCCGCCCTCGCTTTCCTGCTCCGCCCCTCGGGGCACAACCCCACCGTCGACCGCTCCGCCCAGCGGGTGCTCGAGGTCGCCCACGTCTTCGGCGACGCCGTGGTCGACATCCGCTTCTTCCGCCCCGGCGAGACCGTGCGCCTCGGCGCCACGGACGACTTCCCCGTCCCCGTGGACCTGCTCCCCAGCGACCACCACGCCTTCGCCACGCACGACGGCACCGAATGGGTCGTGCGCTGCGGCGTCTGGGCCGGCTTCGTCGATGAAGGCGAAGAGCGCGCGCCGCTGGACACGCTCCTGGACCGCGAGCGCACGCTGCGCCTCGGCGACGACCAGACCCTCGTCGTGGAGATCGGCACCTCGATCTTCGTGATGCGCAACGTGTGGCGCAGCAAGCGGCTCCCGGTGCCGATCATCGGCGAGGTCGACCCGGTCGGCGCGCTCGTGGCCGGCGCGGTCGGGGTGATGGCCGCGCTCCTCGGCCTCGTGAACGCGTACACCCCGCTGCCCCCGCACAGCAGCACGATGGACGACGCCACCTACATCGCGCACGTGCAGATGATCTTCCCCAAGCCGGAGCCGCCGAAGGCGCCCGAGAAGGCGCTGGAGGCCAAGCCCGACGGCGGCGGCGGCGGCGGCGGCAACGGCCCGACCCACCCCCGCAACTCCCTGAGCAAGCGCCCTGGCCGCGACAACGCGTCCGTGGTGCACGACAGCCTCGAAGAGCTCTTCGGCGGGATCGACGCCCAGCTCGCCGAGACCGGCCTCCCCGCGGACATGAACGCGGGCATCGCGGGCCTCATCGCCACCAATGGCACCTCCGAACCGGGCGCGGGCGGCCTCACGTCCGGACGCTGTCTCAGCGCGGACTGCCTCGGCGCGGGCATCGCCACCGGCGCACGCATCGGCGTGAACGAAGGCGCACGCCACGGCCACGGGCTCCCGGGCGTCCCCGGGGACGTGAAGTCCGACGGGCGGATCACCCCGACCTCCGGGGAGGTCGTGGCCATCGGAGGCATCAGCAAGTCCGACATCGACGCCGTCGTCCGACGAAACTTGAACCAGGTCCGGTACTGCTACACCCGCGAGCTCCAGCGCACGCCGGGGCTGGCAGGGAAGGTCTCGGTGAAGTTCATCATCGCGAAGGACGGTTCGGTCTCATCGGCCACGATCGCCAAGTCGAGCCTGGGGAGCAGCGCCGCGGAGAGCTGCATCTCCGGTCGGTTCCTGCGGATGCAGTTCCCGGCGCTCAAGGGCGGCAGCACCGCCATCGTGAACTACCCGTTCGTGTTCGCCGAGAGCTGAGCCGGACTGGGTGACCCGGGCCCCGTCCTCCGCGAGGGAGGACGGGGCCTCTCCGCGTGGTCAGCGGGTCTGCACGGCCGGTATCCGAGCCCGCCTCGGGAGCCTTTGGGGCCCGTGTTAGACCCCGACATGGAAACGCTCCCGCTCGACCTCCTCGGCGCGATCGACGATCTCCGCCGCCAACGAAACGCCGTGATCCTCGCCCACTACTACCAGGAGGGCGACATCCAGGACGTGGCCGACTTCATCGGCGACTCCCTTCAGCTCGCGAAGGCCGCCCAGACCACCAAGGCGGACGTGATCCTGTTCTGCGGCGTGCACTTCATGGCGGAGACCGCCAAGATCCTCAATCCCGACCGCATCGTGCTCGTGCCCGACATGGCGGCCGGCTGCTCCCTGGCCGACGCCTGCCCGGCGCCGCTCCTGCAGCGCATGAAGGACAAACACCCGGCCGCGAAGGTGGTCTCCTACATCAACTGCTCGGCGGCGGTGAAGGCGATCTCCGACATCATCTGCACCTCGAGCAACGCCGAGCGCGTGGTTCGGAGCTTCCCGGCGGACCAGGAGCTCATCTTCGCGCCCGACCGCAACCTCGGCGGCTACATCGCGAAGAAGACCGGCCGGTCGATGATTCTCTGGCCTGGAACCTGCATCGTCCACGAGACGTTCTCGGAGCGCCGGCTCATCGAGCTGGTCTCCAAGAACCCGGGCGCCCACGTGGTGGCCCACCCCGAGTGTGAGCCGCAGATCCTCGGCCACGCCAACTTCATCGGCAGCACCTCCGCGCTGCTGGACTACGTGGTGCGCACCGAAGCCCCGGCGTTCATCGTGGCGACCGAGCCGGGTATCCTCCACCAGATGAAGAAGGCCGCGCCCGAGAAGCTGCTCCTCCCGCTCCCCGGCACCGACGAGAGCTGCTCCTGCAACGAGTGCCCGCACATGAAGCGGAACACCCTGGAGAAGATGTACCTCGCCCTGCGGGACTTGCAGCCCCGCCTTGAGATGGACGAGACGCTCCGCCAGCAGGCGCTGATCCCCCTCGACCGGATGATGGCCCTGGGCTGAGCGAAGACGAGGGCGGCCCGGCGGCCGGAGGCCGCCGT
>CAIXRH010000130.1 GCA_903921785.1 uncultured Pseudomonadota bacterium | reverse complement strand
CGCGAGCTCGTCCATCCCCAGAGCAGATCACACCTGCAAACGCCGCGCAACCCCCTCCCAAACTGCGATCGGCGGACCTCCATTCTTCGCTACCCCCAGATCCCCTCCGGCTTGCAGGGATCGCGCCCCCCGGCGGCGCCCGCCCGACGAGGCTGGCCCGCCTACAAAAATGAGAACGTCGAAACAGGCTTCTACGCTCCACGTTCTGCGACCGACTCCGTCGTGGCAAAGGAGCGGCGTCGGCGTCCGGGCGCTTCCGACGGGGAACCTCGACGGTCGAGGAGCGGCCGCGGGCAGAACGGCGGGGCGGGCCAGGCCAGCGATGGAGGCGGGGGGCTGGGTTGCGTGGCCGCGCGGGAGTACAATCCGGCCGACGGGACGTCGGGTTACGGAACCGCATGGTCGCGGACCCTCCGGACGCCCTGATCTCGCGGGCGCGACGCCATGGGCGGGGACTTTTGGCGTTGTTCGTGCTCCTCGTCGGCGCCGCGCCCTCCTGGCCGAGCAGCGTGGACGACGTGTACATCGCCCTCGGCTACGCGCGGCACTGGGCGGAAAGGGGAGAGTTGACCTGGACAACGGGCGAGCGTGTCGAGGGGTTTTCGAGCCCACTATTCGTCGCCATGATGGCGTTGTTCGCGCGCCTCGGGCTCGACGTGGACCTCTGGGCGCAAGGGGTGGCTCTAGCCTCCGCTGCGGCGTTGCTCTGGGGGCTCCACCGCCTGCTGCCCCAAGGCCGGACCGGGACGCTGGCGCTCCTCGCCTTCGCGGCCTGGTCCCCGCTTGACCACTGGGCGGGAATCGGCATGGAGAGCACGCTCTTCGCTCTGCTCGTCGCGATGGGCTGGAGCGGTGCCCTCCGGGGCGGGAGCGCGTGGGGGTGGGGAGTCGCCGCGTTGGCGCTTGGAACGCTGACGCGACCGGAAGGGATGATCCATCTCGGCGTCGCGCCCGCGATCGGGTGGTGGCGCTCGCGTCCACGGCCCCTGGGCGGGCAGGCGATCGCGGGGATCGCGGTGACCGGTCTGCTCCTCGTGCAGGGGGTCCGGTTCGCGTGGTTCGGCGCCCTGACAGCCACGCCCTACCTCGTGAAGGTGGCCGCGATCCCGCTCACCACCCACGGCGCGCAGCAGGCTGCCGGGGAGCTCCTGACCGCCGCTGGCATGGCCGTGGCGGTGGTTCTTGCGTGCCGCGTGCGGCCGCGCGACGCCCTCTGGATCCTCGCGCCCCTGGCCATTGAGGTGGCGGTGATCGTGCGTGCGAGCGGGGACTGGATGGCATGGGGCCGCATCCTCCTCCCCGGCGTGGCGGGAAGCCTCGCCGCGACGGCCACGATCGGCGAGCCCCGCCCCATCCGCGGCCGGGCGGTGTTCGCGGCGACGGTGGTCGCCGTGATGGCCGCTTCCGCCGCCGATCCTGAAGGCTACGGCGCCATCGACGTACGCCTTCGCGATCTCCGCGCATTGGCCAGATTTCCCGCTCACTTCTCCCACGGCCTCGACACGCCGCTCGCCGAAGACGTGGCCTGGGCGGTCGATCACGTCCCCGACGGCGCCACCGTCGCGACGACCGACGTCGGGATGCTCGGCGACATCCCCGGGGTACGCACTGTAGACCTGCGCGGACTCACCCACCGTCCGGCCGCCGAGGCGATCGCGGCAGGCCGGGCCGAAGAGTGGATGCGCGGCCTCCTCGCGGATGCGGAGCGACGCCCGACGTTTCTCCGGCTGGCTTCCTGGGAAAGTGAGGTGCACCCCGAGTACCCGACGTGGATGACCGACGGCTACTCCGTGGGCGCAGAGCTCCGATACGGAGGCGGCAGCATCCGATGGTACGCCCAAGATGACCGCACGCCGGACGCACCCCAGCGACGGCACCGCTGGGACACCCTCCTGGCCCGCCACCCCTCCCAACCGTTCCTGCGCTGGCACGCGGCCCTCTCCGCGGCCGCGGACGACAACCTCGATCGCGCGCTGGTCCTCCTCAGGGAGGGCCACCGGAGGTGGCCTTCGATGGCCGAGTTCGCCGCCCCTCCCCGTTCCGTCTCCTTCGTCGACGGCACTCGGGCCCTGGCGTGGGGCGAGTCTGGCTTCGCCCTCCGTTGCGGGGAGCGCCTGGTCAGTCGCAGAATCCAAGCGTTCGAGCTTGTTGTGTTCCATGGTGAGAGCCCGCAAGGCTCCCGCCTCCTGGTCACGGCCGAGACGGGTTCGGTGGCCGCCGATGCGGCGGGCACGATCCCCGGCAGCGATCGACCGCGACAGCTGGTAGTGAGCCTGGAGTGCATGGACTCCTCCGCGCCAGGAGCGACGGTCTGGCTGGGTCAACCCGACGTAACGCCTACGCGCTGATCAGCGTGGAACCGGGATGGTCGTCACCGCGCCGGCCTCGGCGCCCCCCTCTCCGTCACTGTAGCCGCCAACGAGGATGTCCGGCCGCGCGTCGCCGTCAACATCCTCCGAGAGCGCGACCCGATACCCGAAGCGCGCGTCGGGCCTGAGCGAAGCCGCGGTGAGGTCGAGGTCGCCCAGGGCGAGCGACGCTCGGTAGGTGACCCGATCTCCTGGCAGGATGGCGAGCATGGATGTTGCCCAGTCGGGGTCCCATTGCTCCGGGAGCAGCGTCTCTGCCAGCCCGTCTTCGTCGAGATCGCCCAGATCCAGGACATCGTAGATGCGCCCCGATTCGGGGACCGTGAACGTTGCGCTCGGCTCCGCAAGGTCGCGAACCCCGTCGGCGGAGAGGGCGGTGAAGAGCCGGACTTCGGTCTCGGCGGTGACGCACGCGAGGTCTCGGCGTCCATCGCCGTCGATGTCTCCGATCATTTCGGCGTCCGCACGCGTCGCCGAGTCGGAGCCCGTGAGGCGGAAGAGGGCGTCATCCGGGAGGAGGGGCTCCACCATTCCCCCAGGGACGATGTAGGCCACATCGCCGTAGTTCACGGTCACCAGCAGGTCGTCGATCCCGTCCTCGTCCTGATCGCCCGCGGCGCCGATCGTGTTGCCGACCTCGGCCTCCGCGTACGGCCCCCAGACCGAGAGCTCGGCATCGGCGAGGGTGTAGGCACCCGATCCCTCCGCATCGAAGATCGAGAGCTCGCCCGCGTGCACCGCATCGCTGGAAGACGCCATCAAGGCCGAAATGGCAAGATACCGCCCGCCATCCCCCATGACGTCTCCGACGTAGGCGGCGCCGACACCCGCCAGGTCCCCAGGGGCTTCGCCCGCGAGCACCCGCGTCGCGTCGCCGGGCAGGCGCAGGGTCCCCGCCGCCTCCAGCTTGGCCCCGCTCACAACGAACGCGGCGCCCGCCCAATCTGCGTAGCCGGTGGTGGTCACCAGGAGGTCGGGACGCCCATCGCCGTCCACGTCCGGCAAGCCTTCGGCAACTTGCGGCAGGTACCAGTCGGACTCCGAAGGAACCACCGACATCGCTCCTTCGACACTGCCCCAGGGACGAGCCCCATCGACGACGTAGAGCATCCCGCCGTTCGAGAAGGCCGTCCCGTCGTATGGAGCACCGATGAGCACCTCGGCGCGACCATCGCCCGTGAGGTCCCCCATGCTGCCGATCCGACGTCCCGCCTGACCTCCCGGCGACGCGCCGAGCCAGGCCTGCCCCCCGAACTCGAGCAAAACCGGCGGCGAGATACCGTCGCAGTCGTTGTCGGTGAACCCGTCGGCCCAGGCCTCAAGGGCGTCGGGGAGAATCGTAGGATCGTCGTCGTCACAATCGCCGCCCCCCGCCTCAACGGCGACAGCGCCGTCCCCGTCGAGATCGTTGGCATCACTCCCGCTACAATCCTGATCCTGCCCGTCGTACGGAGTGTCCTCCGCGCCCGCATGGATCGCGGCGGTGTGGTCATCGCAGTCGGTGCCGCCCGCGGCTACGGCAGCTTCGCCGTCCCCATCGACGTCGGTCAGGTCCGCCCCATCGCAGTCGTCATCGACGCCGTCGTAGGGCACTTCGGTCGCCGCGGGGCTCACGGCGGTGGCCGCGTCATCGCAGTCCAGCGCGTTCGCTGCATGCCCCGGAGGGGCGGAACACGCCCGCACCGGGGTGGCGGACATCTCCCCGAATCCGTCGGCATCTGCGTCGGGAAACCACGAGGGCGCATCCTCCGCGTCTTCGTCGATGCGCCCGTCGCAGTCCTCATCCGCCTCGTCGCAGCGCTCGGAAGCTCCAGGGTGTACGCCGCTATTTTCGTCGTCACAATCGTCCTTGAACGGATACCCGTCCCCGTCCGCGTCGCTCAGCTCAAGGAGGCGCCGCTCATACGTTTCTCGATCGAACAGGCACCCCACCAGCAGCAGCAACATGCGTCGCGAGTATCGCGAGCCATGCACGTCGTCACCGATCGCGGTTCACGAGACCGTCACGCAACTCCGGCGTCGCGCACCCCATCCGAGCCCTCCCCGATACGCTGGTGCAGGTCCACCCCATCACGCCGGACACCCCTGATAGTCTGGCCGCATCCCACCACGTCGTCGGACAGCCACAGCCAACCCCCAATGTCACCCCCGCGGGGGTCCCCCGCCATCATCGGCACCCAAGACGCCACGGAGACGGAGCGGCCACCCAACGTTGTAGGGCACCACCCTGCCGGCCCTGACCGCCTACTGGCCTGCGCAGCCCGGATCGGTCCGTTTGGGGAGCATGGCGGCCCGGTCGTACTCCATGTGCGGCAGGGGCTGAACGAAACAGCCGGGCCACGCCCACTCGCCGACGCCCGCGGCGCGGTCGAGCCAGCGAAAGGTCGCCGTGGCAGGTTCACCGCTGTTCTCATCGGTCAGCGTGATCGTGATCCCGTCGGCGGTGGGCGCCGACCCGCTGATCGGACCGCCACAGCCACCGGACACAAGCTGCTTGTCGTCCACGGTCAGGTTGGCGTTGACCTCGCACCCGTTCGCGAACCGCCAGGCGCCGCCTACGTTCTCAACCTCGGTCCACTGGTGCGGCAGGGTCGCCAGCGTGACGTCGGCGGTGGACGGGGCCAAGGTCGCGGCCTCGGGAGACGGGGGCGAGGAAGCCGGCAGCTCCGCGTCTCCGCCGCTGCAGGCGAGCACCAGGGTCGCGGTGGTCACCAGCAAGGTCAGGGACGTCGCTTTCATGCAGTGCTCCGGAGGTGGCCAATGTAGCGGGTCGCGGCCGTCCTCGCCTGAGGCGGCCGCGCTCGCTGCACCCTACGGCCCAACGTGCCTGAACGCGCCGATTCCCGCGCCGGGCCCGGTTTCCGGTCGCGAGCGGGCCGCGCCGCCCGCCGGTGCAGGTCGGCGCCCCGATCCCGAACGATCGCCGGACCTACGCGGGCGGGGTCGCCGGCGGAGGCGCTGGCGCCGTTGGAACCGGCTCCGGCGCGCTCGCCGGGATCGCCGTCGGAGCCGGAGCCAGTGCCGCCGCTCCCTTCTCCCCCGTCGGCTTCCCGAAGATCACCCCGGCCGTGACCGCCATCTCGATCCGGGACGGGCTCCAAGACCAATTCAACGTGCCCTCGGGGAACTGTGCCGTACCGGTGTACGTGGTCGGCGCGAGGGTGATGGCGCTGAGGATCCCGAGGCGCGGGCGGACGTCCCCGCGGCCGAAATCGATCCCCGCGGCCGCGTGGCTGCCGAGGCCCACGGCCCAGGCGCCGTCTGCCCAGTCGGGCAGGCCGATGCGCGCGTGCAACCCCACCCCGAGCTCCGTAAAACCACGCACCGGGCCGTTGCCGAAGCCCCAGCGGGGCCCGCCTTCGAGCGCTACCGTCCAGCCGGTGCCGTCGAAACGGTGGTCGCCGACCGTGTAGGCCATGGTGGACGCGCCGAACGCAGCGAAGCCGCAGAGCTCGGTGCTCCGGGGCTTGGCGAAGCCGTTGCCGACCCACACCTCGCCGCCGTACTGCCAGTTCTGGCCGCCCACGGGGTTGAGTAGGGTGTCGGAGCCCGCGGCGCTGAAGTCAGGCGAAGCGAGCAGCGGAAGCACAAGGAGAACGTCGGTCATACTCGGCGCCTCCGGAGAGCGGTGAGGCCGGCGAGCGCCCCGATGACGCCGAGCGGGGCCGCCGCGCCGACGCCGAACAACGGCACCCGCTCCGGGGTGAAGCAGGTGCCCGGATCCTCCACGAAGCCCTCGCCACACACGGGGTAGAGATCCTCCAGGTCGTGGTTCGCCTGGATGTAGCGAATCTGCGAGGTAACCCCAGTGATCCCGCTTGAGAACAGCGCCACGTCCTGCGTGGCCTCCTCAGGGGAGTACCGGAGGCGGAGGCGCGTGAGGTGGGCGGGGTAGCTCTCCAGCCCGAGGCTGTGCACCTGGTCTTCGGGGATGCCGATCACCGTGGTGCACGGGTCGCAGTGGTAGCCGTTTCCGCCCGCGACGGTCTCCAGCTCCCAACTGTACTCGACAAGCCAGCCCGCCTTCCCGCCAAACGCGGCATCGAGCTGGTCGGCGTAGTAGGTGCCGAGATCGGAGTCGTCCGGGCGCATACACTCGTCTTCGAGCTCCACCTGCGGGTAGTTGGCGATCCCCACCTCGCCCTCCTCCTGCGGGTCGAGCGCGTAGACGATCACCTCCTGCGGGCCGTCGGCGGAGATGGTGCCGATGCGGATGGGCAGGGACCATGTCTCGGCGGCGTAGCGGATCTGGATGGGGGGGAGCCACTGGCGCTCGCCGGGGGCCGCTTCGGTGAGCGACACCTTGGCGGCCAGGAAGTAGGCGCCGGCGTCGATGTACTCCTGGAGGACGGCCTCGCCGCCTGCGGGAAGCGCGTAGCCGTTGTTGTCCAGCCAGAGCTCGAGGTCGGCGGACTCCTCGGCGCTGAGCACCACGAACTCGTACCCGGCTACGCTGAAGCTCGACTCGACCGACACGCTGCCCGCCGCAGCGTCACCGATCCCCCCGGTGTCGAAGCCGCTGAGGCTGTTGTCGGCCTGGCACCCGAACGAGGATGCGCAGCCGAGGGTGGAGAAGCTGGTGCTCACGATGTCGTCGCAGGTGTAGGCCGCCTCCCGGGGCATCGAGTAGGTGTCGAGGTCCTCGAGGAGCTGCGGGTCGGGGCTGGTCACGTCGTCGGCGGTGAGCACCTCCGGGACCGGCAGGATCAGGGCGAACTCGGTGAGGTCGCCGGTGTAGTCCATGGCCAGGGTCATGGTGGTCTGCCCTTCTTCGTGGGCGAGCACCACCTGGCTGGCGTGGTTGGTGAGCAGCGAGCCGTCGCCGCCGACGAAGGTGCCGCAGAACGCGTGTGCGGCGGCGGAGAGGAGGAGGATCATGGGGGAGCTCCGTGGGGGGCGCCGAAGGCCACCCCGATGCCGGCCGCGAGACGAACGTCCGCGCCAGCGTAGTACCAGCCGGCCGACCCGCTCGAACTATAGCTGGTCCCGCTGGTAGAGCTGCCAGAAAAGCTGCCCGATAGGCGCACGGCCAGCGTGAGCCTCGCGGGGCCGCTGCCGACCTCGGCGATCGCCCCGGTGTGGGTGGCGAAGCCGGTGGCGGCGGCGCCTACCCCGTTGCCCGGGGAGAGCACGGTCCCGGTGAGGCCGAAGCCGAAGTCGCACGCGCCGACGAGCGGGGGCTGGCCGAAGCGCCACTGGGGGCCCACCTCGCCGACGAGGTCGGTCTGGAGGAGATACGCCGGATCTTCCTCCCTTGGCTGGGCGGAGTACCGCTCAGCCAGGGTGCCGAAGACGCGGAGGTCGAGGCGGGGCATCGAGGCCAGGGGCACGTCCACCGAGAGCGCCCCGTCGAGCCGGATCGGTGCGTTCGGGTAGTTCACGGAGATGGAGGCGCCGCCCACGGAGAGCCCAGGAAGGAACAGGATCGTGTGGATCATCGTGCGGCCCCGAAGCTGAAGCCGGCGCAGAGGGCGGCCTGGGCGTCGATCGGGGTCCACTGCCAGTGGATGCTCGCGTCGCCCTGGCTCACCGTGGCGTCCAGCCACCCCGCATCTCCGGGCGAGATCGCGCCGCTCACACGAAGCGCCAGCAGCACCGGGGGCAGGTCCCCGGCGGTCAGCTCGGCGCCGATGAGCCCGTGGGTGGCCGCGGCGATGGCGCCGGACCGGATGGAGTCTTCTTCCATGGCCAACATTCCGTCCACGCCGAGCCCGGCCTCCGCGATACCGCGGAGCGGAGCGGCGCCCCAGCGGGCACGCAGGCCGACGCCGAAGTGGAACGTTGGCGCCGTGAGCGCGACCTCCGCGTCCCCGAACGTCATCGCAATGCGCTCCACGGTGAGGCCGGTGAAGAGGGCCGGACGGACGGGCTGTTCTCGGCCAAACGGCAGCGACACGTGCGCCCCAATCCCCGCGCTGCTCGGCTCGATGGGCGAGGCCACGCTCCCCCGGCTCCCCCATGCGGTGAACCCGCCGACGTCCAGGGCTTCGGTGGTCAGGAGCACGGCGAGCATCCGACGAGGGTAGCGCGCCGGGGACAGGTCGGCCCGACGACGAGGGGGTTGGGGGCGCCATACACGGTCGGTGGCGATGCGACCGGCGTCAGGCGCAACCACCGTCAGCGCTCCGCTTCCATCCCCCGCCGCCGGGCGGAGGGTGGAGACGTACGGAGTGGCCGCTGGGCATCAGCTTCGGGCCCCGTCGATCCGATCCCGCCCGCATGCTTTTGTTCATCACCCACGCCCTTGCCCTCGACCTCGACAACTACCGCCTCTCCGGCGCCCCCTGGGAGGCCGAAGGCAGCCTTGGCCTGACCGGCGCCGAGGTCGGCGCCCCCGGGACGTGGTCCCTCGGCCTGGCCGGCGTCGTGGCCAATGAGCCGGCACCCGGCGCGGTGGAGGCGCTGGACAGCCTCCGCATGGCGTTCGGCGTGGTGCCGATCAAGAACCTCCGCGTGGAGCTGGAGGTGCCCGCGCACCTCGGCGTGCTCACCGAAGAAGGCTGGGGCAGCGGCCTCGGCGACCCCGAGCTGCGGCTGCGGCTGGGGCTTGGCGAGGTGAAGGTGGCCGGGCGCGAGGTGCACCTCGCCATCGAGCCGATCGTCGGCCTCCCCAACGGCGACGCGGCGCTCGGCATCGGCGGCGGTGACCCCAGCGGTGGCGTGGTCTTCCCCGCCGGCACCCGGATCTCCGAGAAGGTGCGGGTCGACGCGCAGCTCGCCGTCGTCTCCGCCCCGAAGGGCGTGGTCGACGAGGTGCCGCTCGGCGCGTGGTTCGGCTACGGCGCCGGGGTCACGTGGGACGGCCCGCACGACCTCCACGTCAGCGGTGAGCTCACCGGCCGGGTGGACCTCGAGGGCGCGGTCGGCGAAGGCGACACCCCGCTCGACCTCGGCGTCGGCATCTCGTGGGCGCGCGAGGATGGGCTTGGCGTGGCGCTCGGCGGCAGCGTCGGGCTCATCGAGGGGCCGGGCGCCCCGGCGCAGCGGGTGGTGCTCGCGGTCGGCTGGCTGCAGCGCCCCGCAGGCGGCGAAGGACCTCGGGTGCACGGCGAGATGGAGGCGACCGCGGAACGCGATGCGGTGGCGACGGAGCGCCCCGCTTCGAACGATCGTCCAGATGCCGACCATGACGCTGTCGCGACTACACATCAAGAGACGACGATGGTGGTGGCCGAGGCGCCTCCGGCCGTCGCCGCGCCGGTGACGGCGGTGGCGCGGGAGTCCGCGCCGGCGCCGGCCAAGGAGACCGTCCCCGCCGAGTTCGCGCGGATGCCTCCGCCGCCGGAATGGGAGCCGCCGCCCACGGTGGTGCGCACTGCGGTGGCGTCGCCCGCCCCCGCGCGGAAGCTGGCGCCCGCGTCTACGGTGCGCGCTGAACCCGCGCGTGAAAGGGCACCGGTCGTTCCGCGATCAACTGTCGCGACGCAAACGAACAATCACGCCGCCACAGTGGTTGCCACGCATGATGTCGTCGCGACCCATGCTGAGCAGGGCAGCGTCACGGCACCGGCACCGACCGCGCCCGTCGTGGCGGCCCCCCTGGTGGCCGCCATCGCGCCGGCCCCCGACCCGGCCGCCCCGCCCGTGAAGAAGCCCTACACCCGGCCGGCGCAGACGGACTTCAAGAAGCTCACCGACGATCTCCGCCGGGAAGACGCCGAGGAGGACGACTTCGCCTTCGCCCCCGACGCGGTCCAGGGTCCCTCCCCCTCGGAGGACGACCCGGACCTGGTGGCCAGCGACGGGCGGTGACGCGGGCGCCGGGGCGGTCGCACGGCCCGCCCCGCCATTCTCGCCGACCGTGGCTCCTCGACCGCCGACGGGTCCGGGGGGCAGGGCGGTGGAGCGCCTCCAGCCCTTATTCGGCGACCACCCGGAACCCGGCCGCCTTCAGCCGCGCGAGGAAGTCCTCCATGCTCGTGGAAGCACGAAGCAGGCGTCCGAGCTGGTCTTCGTGCGCGGCGTCGCGCGCGGCCGCGGACAGGAACGGGTGGGTGACCAGCCGACCGTCGGGCGGCGGCGGGGCGGTGCTGGTGATCGGACCGGGCTCGCCCACCACGGTGAGGATGAGCACGGAGCCGTCGTACACGGACCAGGAGGGGACGTCGGGCAAAGGGGCCTCCGGGGGGCGATGACACGCCAGGGAGAAAGCCAGGAAGAGGCTAAGCATGGCCGGAGGTGTCGGCGGCAGGGGCGCCCGTCGGCGCCGGGCCGGCCGCGGGCGCCGCCTGGGCCGCGCCGTACAGCTTCACCAGGAAGTCGTACATCGGCCGGTCGTTGTCGCGCAGCCACGCCGGACCGTTGTGGCCGATGACGGCGTTCTGACCGAAGTAGCAGTTGGTGGCCTGGGCGAAGTACTCCTGGTCGTTGGAGGCGCCGTAGGCCTCTGTCCACGGCCCGCCGGCCTTCTTCCGCGCGGCGTAGAGCTCGAGGATCTCCGCCCGCTCCGCCTCGCTCACCCCCTTGGACTGGATGGTGTGCGCGAGCTCGTGGAGGCCCACGGAGTAGCCGGGCGCGTACTTGTCCTCGGTCCCGCCGGTCTCGATGAGGTTCTCTTCGGGAACGGCGATGGCCCACAGGCCGCCGGGCGCCGGCCGGCCGCCGGAGCCGCGCACTTCGGCCCAGGGCCGCCCGTCGAAGGTGGTCTCGTCCTTGAGGCCCGCGAACTCGGCGACCTCCGGCATCGTCTTGTTCCGCGGCAGGATCACCAGCGCCACCTTGGCCTCCTCCATCCGCTTCTGGATGTCGGGCCGGCTGCCGATGGTGGCGGTGACGAAGCGCTCGCACGCGTCGAGCGCCGTCGGCGACACGTCGCGACCGATGATCTGCACCCCCGCCACCGTGCGGCGCTGCTCGCCCTCTTGCACCGGCTTGGGGTTGGGCAACTTCCCGATCTTGGCGGTGGCCAGCGTGGTGTCGACGGCGGACTGCCCGGTGTCGCCCCCGGTGGTGGTGCTCGTGCTGGTCCCCGTCGCGACGCCGCTGCCGGTCGCGACGTCGCCGGCCGCGGTGCCGGGGGCCGCCACCTCGGTCGACTGCGTGGCAGAGTCGGGCGCAGGCGCCGGCCCGCCACCCTTCTGCGCGAGCTGCTCCGCCAGGAAGGCGTTGCCGAAGCGCGACTGCGCCGTCGGCGCCCGGCTCGGGGACGCCGCCTGGGTCTGGGGCGCCGAGGTCGACGACCGCTGCAGGGATTGTGACGCCATGCGGTGCCCCCCAGGGCAGGGTATCGCGCCTGGAGGGGGGCTGGGAAACTCCGACGGAGTGGGTGCCGACGGGGTCAGCCGCCCGTCGGGCCCGGCCGGACGTCACGGAGAATCCCGCCCCCCCCCGGCGCCGCGTCATGGCCGGGGAGCGATGCTCCCACCGAGACGGGGTCAGCCGCCGGTCGAGGTGACCCCCAGCGCGTCCGTCCCCACCACGTCGCCGTGGAGGTCCGTCGCCACCAGGGTGACGTCGTTCGCTCCGTCCACCAGCGGCACCGTGACCTCCCAGGTATGGGCGTCCACCCAGGTGATCTCCAGGGGGGCGACCGCGCCGTCGAGGGTGATGTCGTGGACGTCCACCCAGGCGTCGCCGCGGAGGGTGATCTCCTTGGCGGCCACCGAGGTGTCCGCGCCGCCGCCGGTGGTGATCTGGAAGTCCATCGGGGGGAACTCGGCCATCACCGCGTCCGGGGACGAGTACATGACCCAGTCGGCGCGGTCGGCGACGAACTGGCAGTGGCTGGCGAAGTTCTGCCCCACGAGCAGGTCGCCGAGCTGGTCGCACCACGGGCCGAGGTACTCGGCGTTGTAGGCGCGCTCGATGATGTCCTGGAGGTGCCCGTAGTACGCGCGCTGGTTCGCGGGGTCCTGGAGCAGCCGGGAGAGGTCCCCGTTGCCGATGACCGCCATCGAGTAGCCGCCGTAGAAGTCGAGGTCGTGGGGGAAGTACAGCACCTTCCCATCCGAAGGGCGAACGTAGAACCTGGCGTTGTGCTGGCTCCCGTCGCCGCCATAGTTGTCCACGGCGCCGCTGAGCGTGGCGAAGGCGTAGGCGCGGAGCCACTCGTCCACGTCGATCGTGGCCTCCGCCTGCGCGAGGAGGTCGGTCTGGTCCAGGGCGAAGGTCTTCCCGAGGTCGATGAGCCGGGTGTAGTCGTCGCGGCGCTCGTTGTTCTGGATCAGGAAGTCCCAGCGATACGCCTCTTTGTCGTCGCCGAGGTCGGTGATGTACGTGCCCACCACGGAGTCCGGCGCGGGCAGCTTCAGGCCCTCCGCGGTGCCGTCGTCCGTCGTGAGCGGGTAGTAGACGAGCTCGTACTCGTAGAGCGGGCCGCTCGCGCCGTCTTCGAACTGGGCGTCGAGCACGAGGGAGCTGAACCGGTCGAGCTGCAGCTCGGCGGCGCCGGTGTGCTGAGGGAGCGGGGTGATCGCCTGGGTGAGGTCGTTGTACTCCCCATAGGGCGACCCGCCGTGGGTCATCACCAGGTTCATCAGGACTTCCCGCTGCCCGTACCCGACGCCTTCAGAGCGGTCGAGGAGCACGCTGCAGTGGCTGCCGCGGAAGGGCTGGTCGGCGTGGAAGCTCACGCCGTAGCCGAGGCGCGGCTGCTCGGGCCGGCCGCGCTCGCTGCCTTTCGCGCGCACGTCCACGTCGTAGAAGACCTGGCTTTCTTCGTAGATGACCGTGGCGCGGACCCCCTCGTCGCTCATCAGGTTCACGTCGTCGTGGAGCCAGTCGGAGTCGGCGTCGGTCATCACGATGCGGAAGTTGTGGAGCCCGTTGGTGGCCGCTTCGCCGCCATCCACCTTGTAGAGCGCCCGGGAGTCGGGCCCGTCGGCCGGGAAGTCGGCGTGGGCGCCCGCGCCGTCGACCGCCTCCACGTAGAGCTGCACGATGCTTCCGGCCGCGGCGCCGTCGATGGCGGCGCTCCACGTGCCGCTGTCCACCTCCGTCATCGGGGTCTCGGCGAACGCGCCGCCGTCCACCGACGTCCAGAGGGTCACGGACGCCACGCCGTCGGGGTCGGCCGCGTCCACCGTGACCTGCACGGGCTCGCCGGGGGCGGGCACGGCGAGGTCCTGATGGAGGTCGGCGAAGGTCGGGCCGAGGTTGTCCACGGCGGTGGAGTTGGCGGCGCCCGGCGTGCCCGAGAGCTCGGGCTGGGTGACCAGGGTCGTGTGGGGGAGTCGGTTGAAGTACAGGCGGCTGTTGAGCTGGTTGCTCCCCGAGATCCACCGCGCCCGGAACGACACCTCGTACTCTCGGGTGCCGATCGGCCGCGCGAGCGTGGTCTCGGCGTGGTTGTGCATGTGGCCGGTGGGGCCCGTGGCGACGAGCCGCAGCACCGGGTTGGCGCCGTCGTCGGGGTCGGGGACGATGGCGCTGTGGCGGTGGCTGCCGAGGAGGCGCCAGTGGTCCTCATCGGCGGAGAACGTGCCGTTCTGGACGAGCTGCACGGCGGCGCTGTCGGGGTCCTGGATCACGCTCACGTCGTCGACGAGGACCTCGCCGGCGTCGAGCAGGCCGAGCACCAGCTCCTCCCAGGCGCCGTCGGGGCCGACGGCGCTCGGGTCCGCCGTGCCGCGGTAGTCGTACGAAACCCAGCTCGACCGCGTCCACTCGGCGCTCGGAGCCCAGGCTTCCGGGGCGTCGTTGTCAGCGTCCGCGTCCATGAGCTCGAGGGTGGAGCCGCCGCCGTCCGCCGACTCGGGCCAGCGTCCGCCATCGTAATAGCGGACCTCGTCCGCCGGGTTGCCGCGGGCGTCGAGGAGGACGACGTGGTCGCCACCGTTGTCGAGGTGGCCCACGAGGTCGCCGATCACCGGGATGTCCGGGTGCGCTTCCTGGAGCGCGCCCGCATCCCCTGCGACCACCAGGTAGCCGCCCGGCGCCAGGATCGTGCCGGACGGGAACGTGTACGTCACCGCGTCGCTGAACGCCCACCCGCCGAGGTCCACCGGCTCGGCGCCTCGATTGTAGAGCTCGATCCACTCCTCGGGCACGTCGGTGACCGGGTCGCCCTCCACGGAGCGGGGCGCGTGGTGGTACTGGATCTCGTTGATCACCACGGCGTCGGTCTGGTCGATGACGTTGGCGGCTCCGGGGGTCGCTTCGCGGGGAACCCGCCAGTCCCCGCCATCGTCAGCGCGGGCGCGGACCCCGTCGCGAACGCGCACCGCGTCGAGCAGCGAGGCGCGGTCCGCCGAGTACAGGTAGAGCACGTCGCCGGCGGCCACCGGGAAGCCGACGTCGTCCACCGCGAGCAGATCGTCCGGCGCGAGGGTCGCGGCCGGGAAGACGTATTCGCCGCCTTCCGACGAGCGGAGCACGAGGCCGTCGAGGTCGAGGGAGCCCGCGCCCACGTCGCGGAGCTCCACCCAGAACGGCGACGTGGCGCCCGCGGCCACTTCGTTGAGGACGAGGGAGGGGGCGTCGGACGCCGCGGAGATCCGCGCGGTCAGCGCACAGCCGAACGTGAGATCGTCGTCCGGCGAGGCGGCCTGGTGCAGCTCGACGGCGAGCACGTTCTGCCCACGGACGAGCGAGGTGGTCGGGAGGCTGGCGTACACGGACTCCGCGCCATCCACGGCGGCGGTGGCCCGGGTCTTCGCGCTGAGCGCCCCCGCCGGGACGTTGTGGCGGAGCACCTCCACCCCGTTGAGGTAGACCACGGCGCCATCGTCCACCACGCACTCCAGCGAGAGCTCGGTCGCGGCAGGGTCGGCGTCGAGGGTGAACGGGGTCCGGAAGGTGGTCGTGGTCTGGATGGTGTCCAGCTCCGTGGTCCCTCGCGGTCCCTGGAGCGGATCGACCGACCGGAACAGGGCGTAGGTGTTCTCGGTGTTGGTGACCGACGTGTCGGAGAACGTGTCGGGCCACACGTACTGGGTGGCGCTGTCGAAGGCGCCGCCGAGCGCCCAGCCCCAGGGCGACGACGAACGGTCGGCCTCCACCGCAGGCAGGGCCCAGTCGCCCGCGGCCTCGGCGTCCTCGACCACGGCGCGGATCGCCTCCGCCGTCGGCGGCGGCGCGGGCGTGCCCGGGCAGTCCCCGCTCGGCCCGAGCACCCATTCGAAGCGGGTGGCGTCGGTGCCAACCACGTCGTCCGGCAGCTCCACCTCGGCGATGGTCATCTGGGGTCCCCCGTAGTCCCATGGAGCCTCCCAGGCGGCGAGGTAGAGGTGGTCTTCGGGGCCGACCTCGAGCGCGAAGTCGTCGACGGTGGTCCAGTCGCCGTCGACGTCGGCGCCGACGAGGCGGAGGTCGCTTCCGTCGGCCTTCCCAAGGTAGATGGCGTAGTAGTTGTCGGCGGTGGCGGAGGCGGTGGCGAGCACATCCGCCGCCGACGCACCGGCGAAGAAGATCGCGTCGGCGCGGGCCCAGGCGCTGTCGTCGTAGGTCGCAGCCGCCCAATCGGCGTCGGGGTACGCGCCCGAGGTGTCGTAGGCCCAGGTGGCGTCGAGCGCCACGAGCTCGACCTTGGTGGGGGGCGCGTGCGGGTCGAGGCGGTTGGCCGCTCCCGGCGTGCCGCCCAGCTCGGTGCTCACCGTCCAGTTCTCGGCGTGGTCGCTCGCCGCGTCCGGGTCGGCCTTCGCGAGGGTGAACCCCGAGCCGTCGGCCTTGGGCGTCCACGGGTCGTCGTCCGCGAACCCCACGCTGTCGATGCGGCGGCCGCCGTTGTTCATCAGGTCGATGCGCTCGCCGTCGTTCGAGAGCCGCCCGGCGTACGGGCCGAGCGCGCCCGGCACGCGCGAGGGATCCGCGGCGACCACGAGGTAGCCGTCGGGGGCGAGGATCGTTCCCTCGGCGAACGTGAAGTCGATCCCGCCCGCGAGCGCCCACCCGGAGAGGTCCATGTCGATGGCCATCGGGTTGTGCAGCTCGATCCATTCGAGGTCTTCGTCCACCGCCGGGTGGTACATCAGCTCGGTGAAGGTGATCGAGCCCGGCGAGGCGACCTCGGTGCGCAGCCAGGGGCCGGTCGGGGTGGGGACCGTCCCAGAGTCTTCGCCGGTGTCGGTGTCGCCGCCCGAGTCCTTCCCGGTGTCGGTGCCCCCGGGGGGGACGGGCGAGCCGGTGTCGGAGGAACAACCGGCCGAGAGCGCGAGCAGCGTGGCCGCGAGCGGCAGCCGGAAGCGCGCGGGCGCGGGCACCAGGATCGAGGCGGGGAGACGGGGCACGGCGACTCGCAGGCTGTGACGGCGGGTCATAGCCGCCTCAGCGGGTGTACCACCACGCCCACGCGATGAAAACGGCCTGGAACGGCAGGCGGCCGTAGCCTCCCGCGCCGGGCACCTCGGCGTAGGCTGCGTAGAGGTTCGCCGGGAACACCGACAGGAGCAGCGCGACGAGGCCCCAGGCCGCCCAGACCCGGGTCGCCGGGAAACAGACCGCCACGCCGAGGGCGATCTCCGCGACCCCGGAGACGTACACCAACGCGAGCGGCCAGGGGAGCATCGGCGGCATGATCCGCAGGAAGAAGTCGGGCTTCACGAAGTGCATCACCCCGGCGCCGATGTAGAAACACGCCATCAGCGCCAGCAGCGCGGTCTTCACGGTCATGGGGGCTCCGGTCCGTCGGTCCCATAGCGCGGCGCCGCCGCGTCCGAGCGGGACGGTCCGGGGCGCGTGCGGAGCCCGGGCGCGGCCCCGGTTAGCTGCCGGCCATGTCGAACGTGGCGGCCGTGCTTGCGCGGGTGGAGAAGCTGCTCGCCCTCTCCACGTCGTCGAACGTTCACGAAGCAGCCCTCGCCGCCGCGCGCGCCCAGGAGCTCATCGAGGCCCACCGCCTCGAGGACCTGCTCGCCGCCCGAGCCGCCGCCCGAGGCGAAGGGCCAGAGCCGGTAGGGGAGGAGGTGCTGGAGGTCGCGAAGCGGCCGCGGCGGTGGCGGGCGATCCTCGCGGCGGCCCTCGCGCCCAGCCAGGCGTGCCTCGCCTACAGCGTCGCGCGCGGCCGCGAGGAGGAGCTGCGCATCGCCGGCCGCGCCGCCGATCGCGCCGCGGTCCGCACCCTCTTCCAGTGGCTCGCCCCGCGGCTGGAGTGGCTCTCCGCCAGTCACGGCGCTGGGCGCAGCCGGGACTGGCACGAGGCGTTTCGGGTCGGCGCGGCGGAAGAGGTGGCCGCGCGCCTCGGCGAGCCGGCCGCAGCGGCCAGCGCCGACTCCACCGCGCTGCTCGCGGGGGACCGCGCGCTGCGCGCCGCGGCGGTGGAAGAGTGGGCCACCGCGAACCTGCGCCTCGGCGGCGGTCGCGGCCTCCGGTTGGACGCGCACGGCTACACGAGCGGGAGGGCGGCGGCGGCGGCGCTGG
>CAIXRH010000129.1 GCA_903921785.1 uncultured Pseudomonadota bacterium | reverse complement strand
TCGGCCGCTTCGTCGAATAGAGTTAGCCGGACGCCGGACGCCCCCGCCTCCGCCGCTACCGCGTCGAAGTCCCCGCCCGCCGCCGCCGCAACGAAGTCGGCGGCCGCTCCGTACGCCGCCGCCGCGTCGAAGTCGGCGAACGCCGCAACGAAGTCGGCGCCCGCTCCGGCCTCCGCCTCGAACCCGCCCGCGGCGCCCAGCGCCTCCGGCGCGAACCCGCGAGCGGCGGCGGCCACCGCCGCGCTCGCGTCCACCGTCGCGGTACCCACCACGTCCAACCCGGGCTCTGCGTCCACCGTCGCGGTGCCCGCCGTTTCCGCCCCCGCTCCCGCGCCCACCGGCGCGCCGTCCCCTGCGGCGGTGAGCGCGTCGCCATCCTCCGCGTCCGTGGCCGCTACTTCCCCCGCGCCGATGCCGGCGTCCCCCGCGCCGATGCCGGCGTCGCCCGATCCGAAGGCGGCGTCGTCCATGGCGAAGGGCCGCGCATCGTCCGAAGCGGTTCCTGCGGAGGGGGCCGTCCCCGCCGCGTCCTCCGCGCCGCCCGCCCGCGTCCCCATCGCCCTCAGCGGCACCCTCGCCGGAGCCGCCGTCTATCGCCCCGACCTGGCGGTCAACCCCGGCGGGGAGGCGTCCGTGCGGGTCGGCTTCGGCATGACGTGGCTGGCCGTCGCGGCCAACCTCTTCGAGCCGACCGAGTTCGCCGGGACCGAGGGGAGCCTCGGGCTCGCCTCCGGCGCCGTCCACCTGGGCGGGCGCTGGGCTCCCGCGGACGGGTGGGCCGTGCGCGCCGGGGGCGGCGTCGTGGCGGAGCGTTGGGCCATCGTCGACGTCCTCGGCGAGCGAGAAGCCTGGGGCGTCGGCGTGGAGGCGGAGCTCGGGGTGGAGCGGCGGCTGTTCCCGGGCCTCGCCGTCGACCTGGGCATGGTGGGCACGCAGGACCTCCAGGACCTCACCATCGACGCCGCAACGAAGCAGCCATCCGCGCTCTCCACGCGCGCCTCGCTGGGTTTGAGGTTCGGGCAGTGATCGATCCGGGCGCGTGGCGCCAAGTGATCACGGTGCGCTCCGCCCTGCCCCTGCTCCCGCTCCTCATCGGCTGCGAGGACATCCGCGTCACCCTGCTCGACAGCGCCGAGGTGGGCGTGGACCCCGCCGCAGCGGACACCGCGGCCGTCGACACCGGCGGGGACGACACCGCGGTCCTCCTGGACACCGCCGACCCTGGTGGCGGCGACAGCGGCGACACCGCCGTCGACACCGGGCCGGCCCTACCGGCGTGGTCCGTGGGGGAGCCCACGCGGCTGGCGAGCCGGGGCACCCTGAGCGCCGCGTGGTTGTCCAGCGCCGACCTCGATCACGACGGGTACGAAGACCTCGTCTACCTCGACGTGAACAGCGGGGGGACCGCCGACCGACTCTCGATCTGGCACGGCACCGCCACCGGGCTCGGCGCCGGCGCCGAGTCCGCTCCCGACACGCTGCTCTACGCGGCCATCCTCGGAGACCTCGACGGCGACGGCTTCGTGGACCTGATCGCGCGCGCGAACGAAGGTCTGGTCTGGTTCCCCGGCGATGGCGCGGGCTTCGGCGCCTCGAAGGTGCTCGGCCTCGTGGAGTCCTCCCCGCTCCTCGCGGTGATGGACCTCACCGGCGACGGCGTCGACGATCTGGTGGCATGGACCTGGGTGAAGGGCGCCTACGTCCTCCAGGTGTGGTCGATGCAGGGGAGCGCGACGCCCGCGCTGTACGTGGAGGTCGAGGACGACGCGCCGACCGATCTGCGGGCGATCTTCGCCTACACCGTGCCCGACTCCCCCCGGTCTGTCGCCATCCTCGCGGAGGTCTCCGCCGACCCGACCTCCAGCCGCTACCTCGCGGTCGACCCCGCTGCCGCCTCGCCCGCGTCCTTCGGGACCCTCGGGCTCATCCGCGCGGCCAACGACGTCCCCGTGGCTGGCTTCGGCGCCGACCTCGACGGCGACGGGCTCGCCGAGGTGGTGACCACCGGGAGCCTCGGCCTCGTCACCTGGAACCCCGCGACCGACACGCGCACCGTGGCGCGGAGCTCGGACCCCAACACCATCGGCGCCTACGGCCTCTCCGGCGTCGACCTCGACCGCGACGGCGTCCCCGACGCCCTGGAGCTCCTCGGCCACTACGTCTCGACGGACCACAGCTCGTCGAGCCGCCTCCAGCTCCAGCCCAGCCTCGCCGACGGTGGCCTCAGCCCCTTGGTGCCTGCGGAGTACGACCAGGGACCTCCGACCATGGGGCAGTTCCGTGAGGTCCTCACCGCGGCCGACTTCACTGGAGATGGCTGCGTAGACGCGGCGTATCTCGACACCAGCCTGGAGCCCTGGCTCGCCGTCGGCGTGTGCCCCACCCCGACCCCCTGACATTTTCCTGACCACCTGTGATCGGATCGCGGCGCTGCCGCCAAGAGAGGGAGAAGGGAGCGTCGCGGCGCTCCCGAAGCCCCCAACCCCCGGAGATCCCCGATGAGCCTTCTTCTGTCCCTCGCCCTCAACGGCTGCAGCGTCGTCGAGCTGAACCTCCCGGCTTCCCCGGAAGCGGCCCCGTCCCAGCCTTGCGACACGGGCGACGCGGTCGACACCGCGACGGACGACTCCGGCGACGACACCGTCGACTCCGGCGGGGACACCGCCGTGGACACGGACACCGACACCGACACCGACTCGGGCGCGCCGGCCCCGGCCTGGGCCCCGGGAGCGGACGGCACCGTGGTCGAGGGCGGGATCTACGGCATGGCCACCGGGGTGTGGCTCGCCGACATGAACCGCGACGGGCTCGACGATCTCATCGTCACCCTGCCCGAGATCACCTCCGACGGCACCGCGTACCTGCTCACCATCTCGGTCTACCCGAGCAACGGCGACGGCACGTTCGGCACCCCGACGGTGACCACGAGCGCGGCGAACGGGTACTACAGCTCGCCCATCCTGGTCGACCTCACCGACGACGGCACCCCCGACATCGTCGCGGCCTCCAGCACCACCATCTCGCTGTTCGCGGGCGCCTCCGGTCGGTTCGACGCCGAGGTGAACTGGTCTCCGCCGGACGGCTCCTACCCGATGACCCTCAGCTCCGCCGACCTGGACGGCGACGGCGCGCCGGAGGTGATCGTGGCCGGACAGAGCTACGACGGCACCGGCCGGATCGACGTGCTCGGTCGGGATAGCGCGGGCGCGCTCGGGTTCACGTGGTCCTACGTGGCCTACACCTACCTGTACGCCTACGCGATGGTCGCCGCGGACCTCGACGGGAACGGCCGGCAGTCGGCCATCTTCGCAGACGCCTACGGCGGCGGCTTCGACTACTCCATTGAGCTGTACGACAATTGGGGCACCGAGTACCTCTACCTCACGGCCTATGCCAACCTGCGCTTCTCCGCCGACGGCGTGCTCTTCGGGTTCAACACCGACTACGACGGCGACGGGACCGATGAGCTGGTCAGCGGCGGCACCGACGGCCTGCAGTTCTACGACCCGAGCGTGGGGCACGCCGAGTTCCTGCGCATCAGCGACTTCGAGAACTACCCGATCGGCGTGGTCGGCTACGACCTCGATGGCGACGGCACCAAGGACGCGTTGGAGAGCCTGTACCACTACGAGACCACCAACCACAGCTACTACTCGGCGGCCCGGCTCTCCTGGTCGCTGCGGGGGGCGGACGGGTTCGCGGCCGCCGAGCACACCGACTTCGACATCGCGCCGTGGAGCTCGTCCTACGGGGCGAACCTCGCCGCCGGCGACGTGAACGCGGATGGCTGCGGCGACGTGGCCTTCTTCGACGCGTACACCAACGTACACTTCGTCCTCGGCGTCTGCGGAGGCTGAACGGACGTGCGTGTCGTGCCCCACCCGACCCCGACCTCGAACGACCGCGAAGCGGTGTTCGGGCGGCTCTTGCCGCTGGTCACCGGGTGGTGCACGCGCCTCGGCGCGGGGCAGATCGACGCGGAGGCCGCCGCGTCCGACGCGCTGATGGTGGTGCTGCGCCGGCTCGACGACGTCGAGCCGGACTCGCCGATCGAGGCCTTCGCCTGGGGGGTGACGACCCGGGTGGTGCGGGAGCATCGCCGCCGCGCGTGGTGGCGGAAGTGGGTCCCCGGCGCGCCGATGGAGCACGCCGCGCCCCCCTCGGCAGACTCTCCCGCCCAGCGCGAGCGGGTCCGCCTGGTCTACCGGGTGCTCGACGCCCTCTCGGAGGCCCACCGGGAGGTCATTGTGCTGATGGACCTGGAGGAGCGCGCCGCCTCGGAGGTCGCGACGATCCTGGGTCTCCCAGAGGGCACGGTGCGCAGCCGGCTCCGGCTGGCGAGAGAGAGTTTTCGGGCGGAGGCCGGGCGCGTGGGGCTCGGCGTGCTGCACCTCGTGGAGGACCCCGACGATGCGTGATTACGACGACGTCCTCGCGGAGACCCGCGACGCCACCCGGCCCTCGGCGGAGCAGCTCGCCCGGGTGGAGGCCGAGCTCGCCCGGCGGCAGGGGCGGCGTCCGGCGCGCACGCGTTGGGTCGCCGGCGCCGGCGTGGCGCTGGCGCTCGCCGCGGCCGCGCTGTTCGCGCTCCGTGCGCCCACCGATGTGGCGCGTCCGCTCGACCACTCCGGCGCAGTGGCCCTCGGCGACAAGGTGCAGGTGGACGCCGAGGGGGAAGGCGCGGTGGTGGGCTACGCGCGCGACATGACGCTCGACTGGCGCCGCGGCAAGCTCAGCGTGGAGGTCGAGCCGAAGCAGGGTGTGCAGCTCGCGGTACGGACGGACGAAGGCACCGTGCGCGTCGTCGGCACCGGCTTCGACGTGGATCGGGGCGCCCTCGGCACCACCGTCACCGTGAGGCACGGGAAGGTCTCGGTCGACTGTGTGCGCGGCGGGCTCAGCTACCTCACCGTCGGGGAGAGCCGCACCTGCGAGCCGGTGAGCGCCGCCGGCGCCCTCCGCCGCACCCTCGCCCTGCAGGGCGTCGTCTCCCCCGAGGCGCTCCTCGTCGAGGTGGACGGGGCGCTCGGTCGGACGGACGCCGACGGCGCGGTCGCCGCGGAGCTCCTGGCGCTCCGCGCCGGGACGCTCCTCGAAGCCGGACGCGACGCGGAGGCGCTCGCCGCCGCGGAGCGCGCGCTCACCGCCCCCGACGTGACCCGCGCCGAGGAGCTCCACCGGATGGCCGCCCGGCTGCGCCTCGCGGTCGGCGACTGTGCGGGCGCGCTGCCCCACCTCCAGGCCCTCTCCGCCCTTGGGCGGCTGGGCGAGGAGGAGCCGGCCCTCCGGCGGTGCGACGCCCCCGCCCCGTGATAGTTGCCCGCCCTTCGAGGAGCGCAACATGGCCGCATTCCGCACCGCCGCCGTCATCGGGGCATCGACGGGGATCGGCGCCGAGATGGTCCGACAGCTCGCCGCCGAAGGCGTGCGCGTGGCCGCGGTGTCCCGCCGGCTGCCGGAGCTGGAGGCGCTCCAGGCCGCGTGCGGCGGGCCCGAGAAGGTGCTGGTCTACGCCCACGACGTGAAGAACTATGACGAAGCGCCCGGGCTCTTCGACCGCATCGTCGCCGATCTCGGCGGGCTCGACTGCCTCATCTACAACGCGGGCATCATGCCCCGGGTGGAAGAGAGCGAGTACAACTTCGGGAAGGACCGCGAGATCATCGAGGTGAATCTCCTCGGCGCCATGGCGTGGTTCAACCCTGCTGGCGCGTTCATGGAGGCCCGCCGCGCCGGGACACTGGTCGGCATCTCCTCCGTCGCCGGCGACCGCGGCCGGCGCGGAAACCCCGCCTACCACACCAGCAAGGCCGCGCTCACCACCTACCTGGAGGCGCTGCGCAACCGCCTCTTCCGCTACGGCGTGCACGTGGTCACGGTGAAGCCCGGGCCGGTCTCCACCGCGATGACCGAGGGGCTGAAGCTCCCGCTGATCATCCCGGTAGAAGAGGCCGCTCGCGGCGCCATCGCCCTCGCCAAGGGCGGAACGGGGGAGGGCTACGTGCCCATCGCCTGGAAGCCCATCATGCTCACCATCCGCCACGTGCCGTCGGTGATCTTCCGCCGCACCAACATCTGAGGCGCCCATGCTCCCCGCCTCCACCGTACTTCCCCGTAAAGTCTTCGACGGCTTCGGCTATGCGTCGTGCTCCGTCTCGGTGTTCACCGAGCCGAAGAACGGCGAGGAGCTCGCCGCGAGCTTCCGCTACGCCCGTGAGCACGGCCTCACGATCGCCATGCGTGGTTCGGGCCGCTCCTACGGCGACGCCGCGATGAACGGCGGCGGCCTCGTGGTCGACACCCGCAGCATGCGCAAGGTGCTGGCCTGGAACCCCGACACCGGCATCGCCGACCTGGAGCCGGGCGTCACCATCGAGCAGATGTGGCGGACCTTCCTCAAGGATGGCTACTGGCCGGCGGTGGTGCCCGGCACCATGTTCCCGACCATCGGCGGCATCGCGTCGATGAACGTACACGGAAAGAACTGCTTCAAGGTGGGGCCTTGGGGCGACCACATCCTCGAAGGCGAGCTGGTGGCGCCCGACGGGCAGGTCTACCTCGTCAACCGCGACGAGAACGCCGACCTGTTCAACGCCGCCATCGGCGGCTTCGGGATGCTCGGCGCCTGGCGCCGCATCCGGGTGAAGCTCAAGCGGCTCCACAGCACCAAGCTGCGGGTGAAGGGCCACTACGCGGCGAACCTCCGCGAACAGTTCCAGTGGTTCGAGGAGTACACCCAGAAGTCCGACTACTGCGTGAGCTGGCTGGATTGCACCGTCGGCGGCGCCGCCCTCGGCCGCGGCGAGCCCCACTCGGCGAACTACCTGCACGAAGGCGAAGACCCCTCGCCCGACTTCGAGCCCGCCCACCAGGACCTCCCCGGGCACATCATGGGCGTCCCCAAGGCGCTGGTCGGCACGTTGTTGGCCAAGTTCAACACGAACTGGGGCATGCGCTTCGTGAACTTCGCCAAGAGCACCGTCGCGCGCTTCGGGCCGAAGGGCGAGTACGACCAGGGGCTCGTCGCGTTCAACTTCCTCCTCGACTACGTGCCCACCTTCCGGGACGCCTACCGGCCCCATGGGTTCGTGCAGTACCAGCCGTTCGTGCCCAAGGAGAACGCGGAGGAGGTCTTCCGAAACATCCTCCGGCTCACCCAGGCCCGCGACGTGCCGAGCTACCTCGGGGTGATGAAGCGCCACCGGCCGGACGCCTACCTGCTCTCCCACGGGCTGGATGGCTACAGCCTCGCGCTCGACTTCCCGATCACCCCGAGCAACCGCGCCACCCTGACCAAGACGCTGCACGAGATCAGCGACATGGTCTGCGAGGCCGGCGGCCGGTTCTACCCGGCGAAGGACGGGATGATCCGCCCCGATCACGTGCAGCGCGCGTGGGGCCAGGAGCGCCTCGCGCGGTTCGACACGCTCCGCAAGATGGTCGACCCCGACCGGCTCTTGCGGACGGAGCTCGCGGCGCGGTGGGGGCTGGAGGGCTGAGGCTCGGCCGGGCCCCCGCCCTCACGGGCAGGTCGTGTCCAGCCAGTCCGCCTCGTTGTTGCTCTCGTCGCATTCAGCGACCAAGGCGCCGGTGTCGACCTTCACGCGGAAGCCGTCCGCGCCGACGTCGCCGATGACGAGGTCGAACTGGACACCGTCGAGGGAGGTGCCGGCGGGGAGCGCCGGGAGCGTGCTGCTCGCCACGAGGCGCTCGCTGCCGCCATCGAGGGCGTAGAGCTCCAGCGTGGCGCCCGCCGCCACGTCCACCGAGCCTTTGTTCCACACCCACGCCCCCACCGCGGCGGGCCCGTAGTCGCAGTCGGCGACGCACACGTCGGTGATGTCCGCGACGAGGTCGGGGGTGCCCGGCTGGTCGGCGGCGACGCGCGCCCGGTACACGTTGTACTTGTTCCAGTAGGGGTCCGGGCTGGCGGGCACCGAACCGTCGGGGTTGAGGTTGGTGATGGCGAAGTCGTGGATGCCCCAGGTGCTCCCCGAGGCGGGCCAGCCGCCCCCGTTGTGGGCGAGGACCGTGACCGCGTGCGGAGCGGCCTTGATCACCGAGTTGCTCACGAAGACGATCTCGGCGTGGCCGTCGTGGTCGATGTCCGCGACCGAGGGGTACTCGAACGCGGTGCCGGAGGAGTGGCGCGAGTTGGTGTAGTTCGTGGCGCCGGTGCGACCATCGAAGATCTTGAACGTGGTCTGGTCGGCGAAGAGGATCTCCAGCCCGCCGGTGCCATCGACGTCGTAGCCGGAGCAGCCGGCGAGCCCCGACGAGTCGTCCATCGGCACCGACCACACCTTGGTGCCGTCGAGCTCGTACTCGACGAAGGTCGCGCTGGCGCCCCAGGCGACCTCGGCCATCCCGTCGCCGTCGAAGTCGCCGGCGCAGGGGGGCCCCGGCTGCGCGGTGCCGTAGGTGCGCTTGTAGATGTTGGTGCCGTCGTGGTCCCAGAGGGTCCACTGGCTGCCGACGAAGCCGATCTCCGCCTCCGGATCGCCGTCCGCCTGGATGATGATCGGCCACATCCCGTAGGACCCCGTCTCGCCGCTGTTCCAGAGCAGCGTGCCGTCGCTGTCGTAGAGGCGGCCCGCGAAGGCGAGCTCCTGGTCGCCGTCGAGGTCCACGTCGCCGACCGCGGCCATCGCGTAGGTGCCGCCGCCGCCCGCCATCTGGAACTGCTTCTTCCCGTTCTTCCCGCCGAAGACCGTGTCGTAGGCGATCACCTCCGGCATGCCGTCTTCGTCGAGGTCGGCGACGCTCAGGAGCGGGAGCACGTTGAGGTCGATCACGGCGTTGCCCGTCCACTTCAGCGTGCCGGTGTTCGACAGGGCGATCGGATGGCCCGCGGAGTCGTAGCCGACGACGTCGGGGGTGCCGTCGGCGTCGACGTCGGCGATGGCCACGCCGGTGGCGAAGCCCGCGCCGGCATAAACCCACTTCTCGGCGCCACTGGCGCCGTCGAACGCGGCGATGGCGGCGGTTGCCGTGGTGGTGTTGATCATCACGGTGACCACATCGGGGGTGTCGTCTTCGTCGATGTCGCCGTCGCCGTCGTCGTCGTCGAGGTTGCCGATCACCGGCGTGGTCGCCGCCTCGCTGAGGCCGCCGGTGACGCGGTCGACCGTCCACTTCACCTTCACGTTCCATGCGTCCGCGACAGCGCCACCGGAGGTCGCTTCGCAGACCGGGTCGACCGTGACCGCGCCGGCGGTGCCGAGGTCGAGCGCCGGACAGGAGCTGTCCAGGCAGTCGGCGCGGCCGTTGCCGTCTTCGTCGGGGAAGCCCTCGTCGACCTGCCCGTCGCCGTTGTCGTCCTTGCCGTTGCACGCTTCGTCGGTGAGCTCGGCGGTGTCGGTGTCCCCGTTGGGGTCGAACCCGGAGTCTGCTGTGTCGAACTCGCGCGGGGTCTTGGTTGCGTTCAGACCGCTGTCGATGACGCAGCCGACCAGCAGGCAGACGGGGAGCAGGCGCATGGGAAATCCGGGGGTCGCCGCCACCCTACCCCGAAATCCGCCCCGCCCGCGCCGTGCACCGCTGCGGCGCTACGCTCGACGGCGCCGCCGCCCCAACAGCGCCGCGACCGCCAGCAGCCCCGCCGCCGCGCTGCCTTCGGCCGTCGCGCAGGTGGACGGGGTCGGGGCCTCGCCCGTATCCGCGGGTGCCTCCGGCACTTCGAGGACGGTGAGCGTTCCTTCAACGCTGGTTTCACCCGCGCCCCAGGGGTCGTCCGCCACCACGGTCCAGTGCACCACGTCCCCCGCGGCGACCTTCCCGGTGAGGTCGTAGCGCAGGTCGGAGGTGACGTGACCGTCCGACGCGCCGCCGTCCTCCCCGTCGAGCCACCAGTGGACCACGTACTCGGTGACGTCGCCGTCGGGGTCGATCGCCGCCTCCCAGCTCAGGAAGACGCGATCCGGGTAGGCCTCGGTGGCGGCGGTGAGGACCGGGGCGGCCGGGGCGGTGTCGGCGACGAGGTTCACGGCGGCGGCGGCGTCGATCCGGCCATAGCCGTAGTAGGGGCTCCAGCCGTACTTGTCGTACTCGGCGAGCTCGAGGTCGTTGCGCACGGCGCTCTCGCAGATCGCGGTGCGGATCTGCTTGGCGGTGATGCGGGGGTTGGCCTCGATCATGAGCGCCACCACCCCGCTGACGACCGGAGTGGCCCCGCTCGTGCCGGAGAAGCCGTCCGAGTAGGCGTCATCCCCGCCGTAGCTGCCGTAGCCGCCGGGGCTCATGTCGGTGGTGAGCACGCTGGTCGGCGCCGAGATGTCGATGTTCTCGCCATAGTTGCTGTAGGAAGCGCGCACGTCGTTCCACTCGAGCGCCGCCACCACGAACGCGTAGCGGTTGTCGAGCATCGCGTCGTCGGAGTTGTCACAGTCGTCGTTGCCGGCGGCGAAGACCACCACCGAGCCGAGGCCGCCGCGCCCGTGCTTCTCCGCGTAGTTGAACATCTCCTGGAACGTGGCCATCGAGGGCACGCCCTCGCAGCCGTAGAAGCCCCAGGAGTTCGAGAGGACGTCGGCGCCGGCGTCCACCGCCTCGGCGAAGCTGTCGTACAGGTCGCTGGTGGAGGAGTCACCGCCGATGAGGCGGATCGCGTAGATATCCGCCTCCCAGGCCACGCCCGCCACGCCGATGCCGTTGTTGCCTCGCGCCGCCGCGATCCCGGCCACGCCGGTGCCGTGCGGGGAGGAGCTGTCGGTGCCGGGCGTGGGGTCGTCGTCGTCGTCGATGTAGTCGTGGCCGGGGGTCACCACGAGGTCGGGGTGGTCGAGCTGCACGCCGGAGTCGATCACCGCGATGGTCACCCCCGCGCCGGTGGCCGTCTCCCAGGCTTCGGGCGCGTTGATGTCGATCCCGTTGGTGCGCCCGCCCTGCTCGGTGTCGTCGAGGTGCCATTCGTCCGGGTAGAGCGGGTCATTCGGGATCGAGGCGGGGCGAAGGCGGAGCTTGAGGTCGGGGTTCACCCAGGCCACGCCAGGGCGCCCGTGGAGGTCGCGCGCGAGGGCCAGATCGTCGACGCCCGCGGCGGGAACGACGCGCACCACCCGGCCGCGGCGGCGTTCCACGCGGGCGATCCGCGGATCGCCGTCGAGGGCGTGCGGGTCGTCGAGCGCGACGACCAGCGCGCCCGTGCGCCCGTGGACGGCGCCGCGTGCCTCCAGGTCGGCCAGGGAGGCCTGCTCCGGTCCGGCGTCGAGGAAGAACCGATCGTCGGCGAGGGCGAGGGAGGCGAGGAGCGCGAACATCGCGGCGGAGTGTAGCGCGGTGGCGGAGCGGTGTGCGGGGCCTCGGCAGCCAGCGCTGGGGAAGACGGTCGCGTCGCCCCCGGACCCACCTGTCGAAGGGCTGGCGGCCCCCCACCGACCTTCCCCCCGGACCCGCCGGCGGTCGAGGAGCCGACGGGGTGAAAATGGCGCGGCGGGCGCCCGTCGCGAGGCGCGAAGCGCCTCGGAGCGCGCGGCAGCGCGCGCGGCAGGCGGACTGGAACGCGGCCGGCCGACAGAGTTCCCCGGCGGCCTGGGCCGAACCCGGCCGGACGGTCGCGGGCCGCGCAGGCCCGCGACGGAGGCGCCCCGCGCCGACCGTGGAAGGAGGCCGGCGGCGTCCGCCGCGCCGCCCTCGTCGTCGTCCCCGCCCCCGTTTTTGGACCTCTTGGAGCTTTGGGACTTCACCCTATGGATAACTCGGCCGTCACCTGTGGAGAACTTATGGACACACTATGTAGTAGGCGGGACCGAAAACAACCCCAAGATCTTGTGGGTCTGGCTCTTGACCGCGGGTGACAGCTTTACTACAGTCATGGGGCGGCGGCGCGCTCGTGGCACCGCCCTCCCCCCGACGCGCAGCTCTTGCGGAGTCAACACCCCATGCAGATTTCCCGCCGTTTCACCGATTCTTCCGCTACTCCCTACTCCGCCATGAAGTGGGCGGGTCGGCGCTCCGAGATCCGGAACCCGGATGGCTCCCTCGTTTTCGAGGCGGACGACGTGCAGGTGCCCGACGGCTGGAGCCAGGTGGCGGTGGACATCCTCGCGCAGAAGTACTTCCGCAAGGCCGGGGTTCCCGCGGCGACCAAGGCCGTGGCGGAGAAGGGCGTCCCCGAGTGGTTGCAGCGCCGCGTGCCGGACGAGGAGAAGCTCGCCACCTTGCAGGCCGATCGTCGCTTCGGCCCCGAGCGCGACGCGCGTCAGGTCTTCGACCGCCTCGCCGGCTGCTGGACGTACTGGGGTTGGAAGGACGGCCTGTTCTCCGACGAGGCCGCCGCGCAGACCTTCTACGACGAGCTGCGCTTCATGCTCGCCGCGCAGATGTGCGCGCCGAACAGCCCCCAGTGGTTCAACACCGGCCTGCACTGGGCCTACGGGATCGACGGCCCGGCCCAGGGTCACCACTACGTGGATGACCGTACCGGAAAGGTCGTGGCCTCCACCTCCTCCTACGAGCGCCCGCAGCCCCACGCCTGCTTCATCCAGTCCGTCACCGACGACCTGGTGAACGACGGCGGCATCATGGACCTGTGGACGCGCGAAGCCCGCCTCTTCAAGTACGGCTCGGGCACGGGCACCAACTTCAGCAAGCTCCGCGGCGAAGGCGAGAAGCTCTCGGGCGGCGGCCGCAGCTCCGGCCTCATGAGCTTCCTCCGCATCGGCGACCGCGCCGCGGGCGCCATCAAGTCCGGCGGCACCACCCGCCGCGCGGCGAAGATGGTCTGCCTCGACCTCGATCATCCCGACGTCGAGACCTTCATCAACTGGAAGGTGGTGGAAGAGGCGAAGGTCGCCTCGCTGGTCACCGGCAGCAAGCTCAACCAGAAGCACCTCAACCAGATCCTCGCCGCCACCAAGCCGGCCGAGGGGCTCCCCGAGGCGCACCGCTTCGATCCCCGCAACAACCTCGCCCTGCGCAACTCCATGCGCGAGGCCCGCAACGCCGGCGTGCACGACAACTACATCGTCCGCACCGTGCAGTTCGCCAAGCAGGGGTTCACCGCCATCCGCTTCGACGCGTACGACACCGACTGGGACGGCGAGGGCTACTCCAGCGTCGCCGGCCAGAACAGCAACAACTCGGTGCGCATCCCCAACAACTTCATGGACGCGATGCTGCGGGATGAGGAGTGGAAGCTCACCAACCGCACCACCAACAAGACCGTGCGCACGCTCCGGGCCTCTGACCTGTGGGACACCATCGCCGTGGCCGCCTGGTCCTGCGCCGACCCCGGCGTGCAGTTCGACACCACCATCAACGAGTGGCACACCTGCCCTGAGGATGGCCGGATCAACGCGAGCAACCCCTGCTCCGAGTACATGTTCCTCGACGACACCGCGTGCAACCTCGCGTCCTTGAACCTCATGCGGTTCTTCGACCCGGTCACCGGCAAGTTCGACCTCGACGGCTACGTCCACGGCATCCACATCTGGACGACCGTGCTCGAGATCAGCGTGGGCATGGCGCAGTACCCCTCGCCGAAGATCGCCGAGCTCTCCTGGAAGTTCCGCACCCTCGGCCTCGGCTACGCCAACCTCGGCGCGCTCTTGATGGTCATGGGCGTGCCCTACGACAGCGCCGAAGGCCGCGCGGTGTGCGGCGCGCTCAGCGCGATCCTCACCGGCGAGTCCTACGCGCAGTCCGCGCGCATGGCGGCCGAGAAGGGGCCGTTCCCCGGGTACAAGAAGAACCGGGGGTCGATGCTGCGGGTCATCCGCAACCACCGTCGGGCGGCGTACAACGCCTCCACCACCGAGTACGAGGCCCTCTCGATCAAGCCGGTCGGCCTCACCCCCGACAAGGCCCCGGTGGACCTGCTGGTCGCCGCCAAGAAGGCCTGGGACGACGCGCTCACCCTCGGCGAAGCCCACGGCTACCGCAACGCCCAGGTCACCGTGATCGCCCCCACCGGCACCATCGGCCTGGTGATGGACTGCGACACCACCGGCGTAGAGCCCGACTTCGCCCTGGTGAAGTTCAAGAAGCTCGCCGGCGGCGGGTACTTCAAGATCGTCAACGAGTCGGTGCCGCCCGCGCTCAAGAAGCTCGGCTACACCGACGCCCAGATCATCGCGATCATCGACTACGCGCGCGGCCGCGGCTCCCTGAAGGGCGCCCCGGGCATCAACCACGAGTCGCTGCGCGCCAAGGGCTTCGACGACGTGACGATCGCCAAGATCGAGAAGGCGCTCCCCACCGCGTTCGACATCAAGTTCGCGTTCTCGAAGTTCAACCTCGGCGCCACCTTCTGCCGCGACGTGCTGGGCATCGACCCCGACGCCCCCGACGTCCTCGCCGCCCTGGGCTTCTCCAAGGCGCAGGTGGAGGCGGCGAACGCCTGGGCCTGCGGCACGATGTCGATCGAGGGTGCGCCCGCGCTGAAGGCCGAGCACCTCCCGGTGTTCGACTGCGCGAACCGCTGCGGCCGCAACGGCACCCGCTTCATCAGCGCGGAGGCCCACATCCGCATGATGGCGGCCTGCCAGCCCTTCATCTCCGGCGCCATCAGCAAGACGATCAACATGCCGAACGACGCCACCGTCGCCGACGTGAAGAACGCCTACCTGCTCTCCTGGCGCCTCGGCATCAAGGCCAACGCGCTCTACCGCGACGGCAGCAAGCTCTCCCAGCCGCTCTCCAGCATGTTCGCCGATGATCTCCTCACCGCGCTCGACGCGGCGGACGAAGCGGCGGGCACCAACCAGGCCCCGGTGCAGGCGCCGTCGGTGCCCCAGACCGAGCAGGTGATGCAGGTCGCGGAGAAGCTGGTCGTGCGGTACCTCGCCAAGCGCCGCCGCCTCCCGGATCGTCGCAAGGGCTACACCCAGAAGGCGATCGTCGGCGGCCACAAGGTCTTCCTCCGCACCGGCGAGTACGAAGACGGCACGATCGGCGAGATCTTCGTCGACATGCACAAAGAAGGCGCCGCCTTCCGCAGCCTGATGAACAGCTTCGCCATCGCCGTGAGCATCGGCCTGCAGCACGGCGTGCCGCTGGAGAAGTTCGTGGACCAGTTCGTGTTCTCCCGCTTCGAGCCGAACGGCCCGGTGCGCGGCCACGACCGCATCAAGATGGCCACGTCGATCATCGACTACATGTTCCGCGACCTCGCGGTGAACTACCTGGGCCGCAACGACCTCGCCCACATCGACGAGGAGCAGCTCCGCCACGACACCCTCCACAAGTCCGGCGAGGAGACCCGCTGGAACGAAGAGGAGGAGGTCGGCGTCCGCAACGTCATGCTGTCCGACAAGGCGGTGGACGTGGACGCGGCGCCGATGCACCCCGGCGCGATGGGCGGCGGCGCGATCACCTCGCCGGCGCCCGCTCAGCTCGCGGCGGGCGGCGCCTCCGTGAAGGTGGCCCCGGCCAAGCTCAAGCTCCAGCTCATCCGCGACGCCAAGGCCCGCGGCTACGAGGGCGACTCCTGCCCCGAGTGCGGCGCCCTCACCATGGTGCGCAACGGCTCGTGCCTGAAGTGTGTGAGCTGCGGGGGCACGAGCGGGTGTAGCTGAGCGTCAGGGGTTCCACCCCGCCACCTCCCCCTCCGCGACCACCCGGCCGACGTTGACGTCGGCCACCAGGGTGTAGCGGGGGAGGGATCCGTGGTTCGCAGAGTGGTGGAGGCTGCGGATGTCGAGGAGGCGCGGCGCGTGGAGCGCCCACTCCGGGCCCTCCGCGCCGCCGAGCTGGATCGGGATGTGCACGCGCACTTCCTCGTCGGCACGTTTGTCCCGGTGGGGGAGCAGCTCCGCTCCGGGCGCGAGCCGCAGGACGCCGAAGACGGAGAGCTCCGGGCGGGACGCGAGCAGCGCGACCGCCTCGGGGAACCGCTCCAGGTTGGCCGCGATGTTCGCCGCGGGGAACTCGCGCGCCCACGGACCGGCCGAGAACAGGAGCGCGACCCAGTCGCCTCGGTACATCGTCGTCGCGGGCATGGGCACCCACGCGGACGCGGGGGTCTCCAGCACGCGGGGGAGGAGCGTGGGCGCGAGGGCCAGGAGGTCCGGCAGGATCGGCAGGTCGGACGCGGTGAGCATCGCCGCGATGTATCCGGCGGGCCGGTTACCGGGACGCGGTGCCGCCCGCCCACGAAGACGTCGCCCTCCACACGTTCCTCCGCGGCGACCCCGCCACGCAGCTGGCCTGGCTCACCGAGCGCGGCCTCCCGCCGGCCACCCTCCTGGCGCTGCACAACGCCTGCGCCCAGCGGTGTTTCTTCTGCGCCGGCCCGGGGACCGTGTCGGTGCCCGACCGGGAGCGCACCCCGCGCGCGGCCGGGCTGGCCCAGCTCGCGGCGCGCCCCGAGGGCGTCACCCGGCTGATGATCGGGGGGAACGAGCCCACCCTGCACCCCGACTTCCCCGAGCTGCTCCGCGCCGTGCGACCGGCCGGGTTCGCCACGGTCGAGCTGATGACCAACGGGGCCGACCTCGCCGCGAACGCCGCGGAGTGGGCTGCGCTCGGTGTCGTCGAGGTGATCGTGCCGCTCTACGGCGTCGCCCCCGCCTCCCACGACGGTGTCGCCGGAGTTCCGTCCTTCGACCACGTCGTCGCCGGGCTCGACGCCGCCGCGGCCGCCGGGATCCGCGTCTCCGTGCACACGCTCCTGCTGCGCCGCACCCTCAACGAGCTCGCCGCCCTCAACGACCTCGTGCGCGCCCGCTGGCGTACCCGCCTGGGTGTCGCCCTCTTGCGCGACAAGGGCTCCTTCGCCTTCGCCGCCGAAGCCCCCCCGTTCGCGGCCGCCGTCGCCGCGCTGACCGCCATCCGCGAGGCCGCCCGCCCGCTGGGGATCGGCACCCCGCCGTGTCTGCCCACCCACCCCGAGCCCCCTCCCCTGGTCGCGGACCTGTACTTCCGCAGCCAGGCCCTCGCTTTCGGTCCGGGTTGCGACGGATGTACGGCCCGGGAGCGCTGCGCGGGCGTCGTCGTCGCCTACGCCGGAGAGGTCGTTGCCCTCGGCGGGGCTGGACGAACGCGGTAGGGTGCGCACCCTTTCCCGCCGAGGCTCCCATGCTGCTCGCGCTCGTCGTCGCCGCCCACGCGCTCACCCTGGACGAAGCCTGGGACTCGGCCGACCACCGAGGCGTCGAGACCCAGCTCGTGCGCGAGCAGTTCAACGCCACCCGCACGCTCACCGGCGCCGCGTGGTCGTTGGTCTCGCCGAAGCTGGTGCTCAAGGGGAATTGGACGCGCAACGACAAGGAGATCACCTTCGACACGTCGGCGCTGATCCCCGAGTCGCTCCAGGGCCTCGTCGAGACGGGTGATCCCCTGGTGATGCAGAAGCTCAGCTATTTCGACGCGAACGTCTCGGTCATCCAGCCGCTGTTCTCGGGCGAGGCGATCCCGCTGCTCCGCGCCGCCTACGGTCAGGTGGACGCCGCCCGGGAAGACGAACGGGCCCTGGAGGGCAAGATCCGCTCCGGGGTCGCCCTGGCGTATTGGGGTGTGCTGGTGGCGCGGGAGGGCGAGGTCATCGCCAAGGACGCGCTCGCGAGCGCGCAGAAACACCGGAAGATCATCGAGACCTCGGCGGAGGTCGGGCTCGCGGCCCCTACGGCGAAGCTGCAGGCGCAGATCGCCGAGTCCCGCTCGGTGCGGGGCGTGGCGGCGGCCGAGGAGGGGCGGGTCATCGCGGAGTCGGCGTTCCAAGGGCTCACAGGGCTCTCGGGGGACACGCCGGTGGAGCGGCCGGCCCCCCGCGTGCTCCCGTGGGCGAGCCTCGACGAAGCCTTGGACGAAGCACACACCCGGCGCCCGGCGATCCGCGCGGCCGGGGAGCGGGTGAAAGCAGCGAACTCGGCGGCGGTCGCGCGGGCGCTCGACTGGCTGCCGGATGTGAACGGGCGCTTCACCTACGTGTGGACCGAGAACCAGAGCGCGTTCAACGACCGCAGCGAGTTCTGGATGATCGCGGTGGAAGGGAGCTGGGTGCTCTGGGACGGCGGCTACCGCCTCGCTCAGCAGGAGAAGTCGGCGGCGGAGCGGCGCATGGCGCTCCTCGCCCAGACCAGCGCGGTGGCCGAGAGCGACGCCGAGATCCGCAAGCTCTGGGAGAAACACGCCAAGGCCGAAGCGAGCCTGGTCACGGTCATCCATGAGGAGGAGCTGGCCAAGGAGAACCTCCGGATCGCGGAGGTGGCGCTGGAGGCCGGCTCGATCACCTTCCTCGATCTCGAAGACGCGCGGGTCGGCGAAGCCGCGGCCCGCCTCGGGGTGCTCCAGGAGGAGATGACCCGCGACCTCGCGGCGATCGATCTGTTGGTGGCGGTCGGGCGACTCTAGGGACGACGGGTTTTCTGCGCCTTTGGGCTTTGTTTTTTTTGGATGCAGGGTCCGGGTGCGCGACACCCTGCCGGTCGCTCCCGCTCCCCCGAGGGCGTGGCTCGCGGGGCGGGGGCGCCACGGCGGCGGTGACCGCGTCCGCGAGTCCCTGGCCCCCGCTGCGCCCGTGGCCGCGGCGCGGTACGCTCCCTGGGAGCCGGAGCCTCCGTGGAACGACCGACCCCCGCGACCGTCGCCGCCTACGAGGCGGCCCTGCCCGCGGACCCGCGCGTGGTCCGCAGCCAGATGTTCGGCCACCCGTGCGCCTTCGTGAACGGGAACATGTTCTTCGGCACGTTCGCGCAGTCGCTGGTGGCGCGGGTGGGCGAAGCGCGGACCGCGTCGCTGCTCGCCGAGGGCGCGGCCGAGGCCTTCGAGCCGATGCCCGGGCGGCCCTGGCGGGACTACGTGCGGGTGGGACCGGAGCGCCCGCCGGGCGACCTCGTCGCGCTCGCCCGGGAGGCGCTCGCCCACACTGCGGCCCTGCCGCCGAAGGCGACGAAGGCGGCGAAGGCGGCGCCCAAGGCGGCGCGCTGATGTGCGGCCGGTACCAGAACGCCCTTGAACCCGCCGAGCTCGTGGAGCTCTACCGCATCCAGGCCGAAGCCTGGGGTCGGCCCGCGAAGCTCCCCAATTGGAACGTGGCCCCGCGGCAGTCGGTGCCGGTCATCGTCCGGGACGGCGAGGGGCGCCGCGCCGGGGTGACGATGCGCTGGGGCTTCCCGCCGATCTGGGTGGCCCGCGAGGGCAAGGACCCCTTCAACGCGCCGCCGCTGGTCAACGCCAAGGGCGAGGAGGCGGCGAAGAAGCCGACCTGGAGCAAGGCGCTCCGGGAGCGCCGGTGCCTGGTGCCCAGCACCGGGTTCTACGAGTGGCTCACCCGGGACGGAGAGCGGCTGCCGCTGTGGTTCCGCCCCGCCGTCGGGCGTACGCTCACGTTCGCCGGGGTGTGGGGGCCGTTCGAGTGGGGCGAGAAGGCGGGCTGGCCGTGCGTGGCGATCCTCACCACCGCGCCCAACGGCGATCTCGCCGGCGTGCATGACCGGATGCCCGTGCTCCTCCGCCCCGAAGACGAGGATGCGTGGCTCGAGCCGGGCGCGGATGTTGCCACCTTCCTGCACCCGGCGCCCGACGGCACATTGTCGCCGGTGGAGGTGAATCGGAGCCTCAACTCCCGGGAGGCCGAGGGGGAGGGCGTGCTGGTGGCGGACTGGGTGAGGGGCGGGGGGTGAGGGACGAGGAGGACACCCAGCACCTCGCCGGGGCACAGCGCCCGGGGAGGGCGGGGGGCGGGATGACGTCGGCGAGCTCCCCGTCAGTCATCGATTGCACCTTCGCCGCATGATCGGCCTCCGGCGTACCGCCGATGTCGATGCCACCCGTGCCATCCGTTTACTTCGCCGAGGGGGAACGGGCGCACGTGCGTTCAGCGCAACGGATCGGCCTTCCGACCGCGAACGTTTCTACCGGCGCTGGATGACAGGGACCGCGCCGGGGCACCCGTCGGCGCGCCGGGCTCACGCGGAGCTCGCCGCCGCATCCCCTGCGCCAGGCCGATGAGCGCGACGAATGCGGCGCCTGAGCAAGGGTTGGCGACGCTGCACGAACACAGAGCTGGCGCGGACGTCGCTGGATCGGCGGTGCCCAGGGTCCCCTCGCCCTCGTCCGGCCCCGTGTCGCCCGGGTTCGCCGTGTCGTCAGCGCCCTCCGCGTTGTCGCACGCCGTGCCGATCCCATCGCCGTCGCGATCCGTTTGGTCAGGGTTATTGACCTTCTCGCAGTTGTCGTCGTCGTCGACCACGCCGTCGTCGTCGTCGTCGGACCAGCTCAGGACTGGCTCGTAGAAGTACACCGAGCTCCCATCGTCCTGGCCGGCTTCGTAGGGCCCTTCGTTGTAGGCGTAGAAGCCGACACCGTTGAGCGCGAAGTCCGACGGCGCCAGCATCGAGTACTCGATGCCGTCGTAGGTGACGGTGACGGTGCCATCTTGGCTTACGATGGTCACCTCCACCTCGTCCGTGAGCGTGAAGCCGGCGCCGCTGGCGTCGATCACCTCCACGCTCTTGCCTTGCACCTCCAGCAGCGCGGAGCCGGGGCTGTCGACGAGGTCGGTCGGGCATTCGATGGTGCTCGCGCCACGGTCGGGGCCACAGAAGAGGAGCATGAAGTACCGTGCTTCTGTCGCTCCGAAAATCACGCCCCAGGCGTCATCGTCGTCTGCATAGGTCAAGACGGAGAGCTCGCCTTGCGTGACGTCCTCGGCGGAGTTGACCAGCCAGTCGTCGTGCGCGCCGCCGTCGCCAAGCCGGCCAGCGTCGGTCTCGTCCAGCACCGGGCTCGCATAGGTCTGCCCCTGGTATTCGAGTCCGAACCAAGGGTCGTCGTCCCAGCCGTTCTCCCAGCCGCCAGAACCGCCGAGGTAGTCCTCCTTGAACGGTCCGGGGCTCCAGGCCTCCACGGATCCGGCCAGCGCCGCAGAGCAGAGTGCGGAAAAAATCATCGAGGAAGTGCCTGTCTACAGCGGACTTATCCGGCTGAGGGCGGACACGCCGCCGGCCCCGGTCCTCCTCCGGCGCCCTCCCCGCGTGCCGCGGAAGCCCGACGGTCACATTCCGCAGACGTCGGTGCCCGGCTCCACGGCGGCACGCAGGTCCGCAGAGGTGTTCGCGAGATCCTCCGCCAGATCGCCGGTGAGCTCGGCGATCTCCACCAGCTCCGGGTAGTCGATCCGATCCGCCGTGTCGCACTTCCGGTGGTAACAGTCGGGGTCCTCCGTCCAGAAGAACACGTAGGGGACCCCGGCGAGGCAGAACTCCTGGTTGTCCGACTGGTCGCTCGGCTCACCCAGGCCCACGTCGAGGTCGGGGTAGTCCTCGACGAGGAGGTCCAGGCTCGCGCGTCCGGGCGTCCCCGCCATCGAGCCCAAGGCCCACACCGTCCCGGTCTGGGTGTAGCTCCCGATCATGTCCATGTTCACGTCGTACACGAAGTCGTCGGTCGGGAGCTCATCCGGCGCCCCGGCGTAGAGGCTCGCCGAGCCCTCATCCCCCGACTCTTCCGCGCCGAACACGGCGAAGACGACGGTGCGGGACGTCGACTCTCCCTCGGAGAACGCCTGGGCGATGGCCAGGAGCCCCGCGATGCCCGAGGCGTTGTCGTTCGCGCCGAGCCGTCCGTCGCCGAAGTGGTCGACGTGCGCGGACACCACCAGGATGTCGCCGCCGACGGTGGCGTCCGCGCCGGGAAGGTACCCGATCACGTTCGCGGTCTCGTTGCCCTCCGAATCGGTGAACGGCTGCTGGTACCCTTCGAATTCGGCGGGCGCCTCCAGCCCCAGACACGCGAACCGGTCCTCGACGAACGCCCGGGCCTCCTCGTCGCCCGCGCTCCCGGGTGCCCGACCATCGAGCGCGGGCGAAGCGAGCCACGTCACGTCGTCCGTCATCGCGGCCTCGTCGAAGGCGGCACCGGGGCAGGCCGGCGGGGTCGAGCAGGCCGAGGCTGCGCAGAGCAGACCGACCGCCAGGGGGCGGGTCACATCGTTCCACATGGGGGGCATCCGGACCTTTCTCGCGCCTATCCGTGAGCTCACGCCCGCGCCCGACCGCTGACTCCTCAACCGTCGCGAGCCACGACCGACGTCGACAAAGAAAGCGACCCGCCGCGCGCTGCCAGCCGTCGCCGGGTCCCGAGCCCCGCCGTGAGCGCAGCTCACCGGCGAGGCCGCGCGAACCCGCGGAATTCAGCCGTGAGCGCAGCTCATCGGCTGCAATTCCGCGCTGAATCGCGGCGGCTCCGCCGTCCGCGATTCAGACGTTGAACCGAAAGTGCATCACATCCCCATCCTGCACCACGTACTCCTTCCCCTCCACCCGCATCTTCCCGGCGGCCTTGAGCGCCGCCTCCGACCCCGCGGCCACCAGGTCCGGCACCGTGTAGACCTCGGCGCGGATGAAGCCCTTCTCGAAGTCGGTGTGGATGACACCGGCGGCCTGCGGCGCCTTGGCGCCCACGGGGATCGTCCAGGCGCGGATCTCCTTCACGCCGGCGGTGAAGTAGGTCTGCAGCCCGAGCAGCGCGTACACGCCGCGGGCGAGCTTGGCGAGACCGGGCTCGGGCAGCCCCATGTCCGCGAGGAACGCCGGGCGGTCCTCGGCGGGGAGCTCCTGGATTTCGGCCTCGATCTTGGCGCAGAGCACCACGACCTGGGCGCCCTCCGTGGCCGCGCGTGCACGCACGGACTTCACGTAGGCGTTGTCGCCGGAGAGGCCGGCTTCATCGACGTTGCAGACGTAGAGGACCGGCTTGGCGGTGATGAGCTGCGCGTCCTTCACGCTGACCCACTCGTCCGCCGTCCAGGTGCCGTGGCGGGCGGGCTTGCCCTCGTTCACCAGCTTCTCCAGGCGCTCGGCCACGCCGAGCTGGAACAGCGACTCCTTGTCGCCACCCTTGCTCTGCTTGCGGAAGCGGTCGACCCGGCGGGTGATGCTCTCGAGGTCGGCGAGGGCGAGCTCGGTGTCGATCGTGTCGATGTCGCGCAGCGGGTCGGGGTGGCCGTCCACATGCACCACGTCGCCGTCGTCGAAGCAGCGGACGACGTGAAGCACGGCGTCCACACTGCGGATGTGACCGAGGAACTTGTTGCCGAGGCCGGCGCCGGTGCTGGCGCCGCGCACGAGCCCCGCGATGTCCACCACCTCGACCGCGGCCGGGATGATCACGTTGGTCTTGATGATGGCGTGGAGCTGCTCCATGCGCCCGTCCGGCACCGGCACGACGCCCACGTTGGGGTCGATCGTGCAGAACGGGAAGTTCGCCGCGGCGGCGCCGGCGGCGGTCAGGGCGTTGAACAGCGTGCTCTTGCCGACGTTGGGGAGGCCGACGATGCCTGCCTGGAGCGCCATGGAGTCCTCGGGAGGCCCGCCGGCTAACAAGGTCGGACGACCGATGCGCAGACGATCGCGCGACGTGCTTCCCCTCCGCGAGGGTGCGTGATAGATGCCCCCCGCCAGCAGGAGCTGGCCAACGTTCTCGTTCCCCGGGTCCCCGCCTGAGTTCCGAACCCTGCCCATCCGCGACGTTCTCCGCGTGATCTGAGGGTCTCCCTCCGCTCACGCGGGAGGAGTGAACCATGTTCCTGAAGTTGGAGCGGCCATGACCACCGCCGCCACCCCGAACCCCACGCTCGGCGAGCTGCTGGACGCCTGGCCGTCCATGGACGCGCCCGAGCGCGCCGCCACCTTCGCCGCCCTCGACGACGAAGAGGCCACCGACCTGTTCCTGGCTTTGTCCGCGGCCGATCAGGGGAGCTTCCTCTCCGGCCTCGCCGTCGGTGCCCGCCGTCTTTGGGCCCGCTTGCTCGCACCCGACGACGCGGTGGACGTGGCCCAGTCCCTGGAAGCCGACGCCGCCGTGCTCCTCGACGCGCTGGACGCCCCCACCCGCGCCCAGGTGCAGGCGCTCCTCGCCTACCGCGAAGACGAGGCCGGCGGCCTCATGGATCCCCGCTATGCCGTGCTCCGCCCAGAGTTCACGGTCGATGAGGCGATCGCCTACCTCCGCCGCCAGTATGCCGCCCGCGAAGATCCCACCTACTACACCTACGTGCTCAGCGCGGATCACCGGCTCGTCGGGGTGGTCACCATGCGCGAGCTCATCCGGGCGGCCGGCCGCGCGAAGGTGAGCGAGATCATGACGCGCGAGGTGCTCTCCGTACGGGAAGACGCGGATCAGGAGGAGGTGGCGCGGATGATGGCCCGCTACGACTTCCTCGCCTTGCCCGTGGTGGACGCCGAGGGGCGCATGAAGGGCGTCGTCACGGTCGACGACGCGATCGACGTCATGACCGAAGAGGCCACCGAGGACATCCAGAAGCTCGGCGGTACCGAGGCCCTCGACGCGCCGTACCTCCAGGTCGACTTCTTCGACCTGCTCAAGAAGCGCGCAGGCTGGCTCACCGTGCTCTTCGTGGGCGAGATGCTCACCGCCACGGCCATGGCGTACTTCGAGGACGCCATCGCGAAGGCAGTGGTGCTCGCCCTGTTCATTCCGCTCATCATCTCCTCGGGTGGAAACGCCGGATCACAGGCCACCACGCTCATCGTCCGCGCGCTCGGCGTGGGCGACGTGCGCATGGAAGACGCGATGCGGGTGCTCCGTCGCGAGGTGCTCAGCGGGCTCGCGCTCGGCTGCGTCCTCGCCTCCATCGGCTTCCTTCGCATCGTGCTCTGGCCCACCCGGGATTCCCTGTATGGGCCGCACTACATGCTCATCGGCGCTGCGGTGAGCATCTCCGTCGTGGGGGTCGTGGCCTGGGGCACAATCTCCGGCGCCATGCTGCCGTTCCTCCTCCGGCGCCTGAAGCTCGACCCCGCCACGGCCTCGGCACCGATGGTCGCCACGTTGGTGGACGTCACGGGGTTGATCATCTACTTCAGCGTCGCGAGCGCAGTGCTTCGGGGGACGATCCTCTGATCGATCCGGGTGGCCGGGTCGCCGTCACCGCACGGCGGCCCGGTCGTTCCGGTTCGCGACGGGGGTAGGGGCGCCATCCACCCTCGGCGCCCGGTACCGCAGGCCCAGGCGCAACGACCGTCATCGCCCGGTTCCACCCCCGCCAGCCGGGCCCCCCCAGCGGTCAGGGTCGCCGCGGCCGCCGAAGCCCTGCGAGGAGGTGCCCAATCACGCCATTCTCACCCCGGCGGCTCCTCTGGGCTGGCGGCCGTACTGGGCAAGGCCGGGCTCGAGCTCCACCCCCTTCCCGTGATCATGGAGGATGATCGTGTCGTTCAGGCGCGTTCGGCCTACGCCGGCTCCGCCGTCGGCGCGGTCACCGCTGGGGCCCCGCCCTCACGCCCCTCCGCCCGAAGCTCCAGGGCCAACCAGATCAACCACGCCGCGATGGCGGTGACGCAGAGGTTGAGCAGGACGATCCGGTTGGCGGGCGGGTACCACGCCGCGCTCCAGGTCAGGGCGAGGAGCACCCAGCCGGTCTTGGGCCAACGCGCTCGGCCGCTCAGGAGCCAGAGGCCCGCGGCGAGCAGCGCCGGCAGGTGCAGCCCGAAGTCGTAGTCGAGCATGTGGGGCGCCGCGAACAGCGCCGCGGAGATCATCGCGCCGAACGCCAACTCCGTGGAGATCGCCTCCCCCCGACGCCGCACCCGGGCGGCCAGGACCGAGACCCACCCGAGGAAGCCCGCGGCGAGCGCCATGCACGCCCATCCCACCCGGTCGGCCCAGGGGGTGTTCTCGAAGAACTTGGGCAACCACGAGCGGAAGGTGATCTGTCGCGACCACCAGATCCAGAAGCTGGCCATGAACTTCCCGGGGTTCGCCAGCTTCTCCAGGTAGGCCTCCCAGGCGGGGAGCCCTCCTGCGAGCAGCGAGAGGCCGAGAATCCCCACGCCGCCCGCGACCATCCCCCCGACCATCGCCCATTCCCCGGTGAGGGCCAGCGCGAACATCAGCGGTGCGGCGAGCGTAGGCTTGAGGAACAGCAGCGAGAGCACGCCGCCCGCCAGACCCCGATTTCCACGTAGACGGAGGACCATGGCGGCGCCGAGGGCCGCGGTCCACACCCCGCCGGGCTGCCCCGTCGAAACCGCGGAGAGCCCGCCGGGGAGGAGGAGCGCTGCCGCGAGCGCCTCCCTCCGCCAAGGTTTGAGGGCGGGCAGCGCGTCCACACACCAGCGGGCCCCGAGCGCGTGAAGCGCCGCGAGGGCGATGAGCACCACCTTGATCGCCGAGAAGTAGTCAAACCCGGTGAGCGCCTGGAACACCTGGTAGATGGGGGGCGGGTAGCCGATCGGGTAGTGCGGCGGGCGCGGTGGGTACAGCCGCTTGAAGTGGGGGTGGTTCTCCGCGGGGACGTAGAGCCGATCGCCGTGGCCCTCTGCGAGGATCTCCCCGCCCACCCAGTAGGAGACGAGGTCCATCCCCCGGATCCGCAGGGGGGTGGGGCTGGTGGGGTCCTCCCCGACGAAGCCGAAGTACACGCCGTTGCCGAGCAGCACGAGCGTGGCCACGAGAGGCAAAAGCCGCCGCAAGGGTTCGGGGAGTCGCAACCACGAGGGGCGTGTCACCGCCGACGGCTAACCGCCCGAACCGCCGTTCGGAGGCTCAGGCCGCTTCGTCCGCGCTCGACGCGACCCCGAAGGCGCTCTTGATGGTGTCGAGCGACATCTTGTCCTGGTTGTAGAACAAGAAGGAGAACAGGGAGGAGGCGCTCGCGTACTTGTACACGTCCCGCCAGCTCTTGATGGTCTCCAGGTGCCGCGCGAGGGTGATCGGCCGGAAGTAGAACTCCCGGTAGAAGCGGCGGTGGAGCTCGATCACGTCCTCCGTCTCGAGGCCCCAGGGCACGAAGGTGGGCTCCCAGAAGCTCTTCTCGTCCGTCGACGCGTTCACCAGCCGGCCCCACTTGGTGCCTTCGCGCTCCCAGATCTCCATCTGGGGGGTCTTGGGCAACAGCGTGTTGATCTGCACGGTGACGTCGTGCAGCGGCAGCGACTTGGCGAACTCGATGCTCTCTTCGATGGTCTCCTTCGTGTCGGGCATGTGGCCCACGATGAAGAAGGCCTTGGGGCGGAGCCCCACCTCGTGCGCCGCGGTGACGGCCGCACGGATCTTCTCCTTGGTGATGCCCTTGGAGATGAAGTCGAGCACCCGGTCGGAGCCGCTCTCGATGCCGAAGCGCGTGCGCCAGCAGCCGGCGTCCTTCATCGCCTGGAGCAGCTCACGATCGACGACCTCCACGCGGGACGAACACGTCCACGACACCTTGCTGGCGATGTCCCGGCGCTTGAACTCCTCCATGATCCCCATCACCCGCTTCTTGCTGGCGCAGAACAGCGAGTCCACGAACGCGATGTCCCGCGCGCCGAAGTCGCGCACCAGGTACTCCACCTCGTCGGCGATGTACTCGGGGCTGTGGCTGCGGTAGCCGCTCTTCGCCTTCTGGCAGAAGGCGCAGGCGTGCGGGCAGCCGCGCGAGGTGATCATCGCGAACTTCGGCGAGGCGTGCTCGTCGATCGGGATGGGCTTGTAGAGGTCGTGGGGGAGCAGATGACGGGCGGGGAACGCCAGCCCGTCGAGGTCCTTGAAGCGGGGACGCGCGGGCGTGAAGTGCATCGTCCCGTCGGGCTTCCGGTAGACGATGCCCTGCACGTCGTCGAGCGTACGGCGGCCGGCGTAGTGCTCCACCAGCTCCACCATCGTGAACTCGCCCTCGTGGATCACGCCCACGTCGAAGGCGGGGTGGGCCATCGCTTCGTTGGGCAGGAGCGTCACGTGGTAGCCGCCGAGCACCACCGGCACGCTCGGCATCGCGCCCTTGATCGCGGTCGCGAGCATCTTCGCGGTCTCGAAGACCACGGTCGTGCTGCCGATGCCCACCACGTCGGCCCGGGTGCTCTCGATGCTGCGCACGGTGCCCGCCACGTCGAGCTTCTCGGCCGCCGCGTCGATCACCGCCACCTTGTGCCCGGCCTGCTCGAGCATGGCGGCCACGTAGAGGATGCCCAGCGGGGCGGAGTTGTAGAAGAGGTAGGCCGTGACGGGGCTGACGCTGCCGTTGGCGAGCACCGAGTCCAGGGGCGGGTTCACGAGCGTGATGCGCATGGGGTCACCTCAACGGAGGGTAGCCGGGCGGGCGGGCGGAGGCGGGTAACGCACCCTACCGCCACTGCTCCAACGGCAGGGGATTGAACTCGATGGGCTTTCCGTCGGCGCCCACGTTGTCGACCAGGCCGACGTCCACCCGGCGGTTCTCGGCGTGCTCCGCCTCGGTCTTGTCCGCGTTGAGCGGGAGGTTGTCGCCGACCCATCGGAAGTCGAGCCGGTGGAAGTCCACCCCGCGGCGGGTGAACCAGGCGTAGAGCGCGCGGCTCTGCGCCTGCGTGAGCGCGCTGGCGGCGGTCGCGCCGTTCTCCCCGTCGGTGTACACCCGGAAGATCATCACGATGTCGGGGTAGCGGTCGAGCAGCGCCCGGAGGCCCGCGAGCGCCACCTCGCTGGAAGGATCGAGCTCCTCCCCGTGGAACACGATGTCCCGGCGGACGCCGAGGGCCGCGGCGAGCTCATCCGGGACGGCGTCGGGGCAGCCGTCCCCGTCCTTCCAGCTGTTCTCGGTCTCGGCTTCGTTCGGGCAGCCGTCCATCGAGTCGGGGTAGGCGTCGCGATCGTTGTTGTGGTCGGGGCAGCCGTCCTGGTCCTGGAACCCATCGAGGTCCTCCGCGGCGTCCTTGCACTGGTCGACCACGTCGAGGAGAGAGTCCTTGTCGTCGTCGGGGTCGAGGCAGCCGTCCTGGTCATCGAAGAAGTCGAGGTCCTCCAGCGAGTCGGCGCAGCGGTCGTCCCGGTCGGGTACGCCGTCGTGATCGCGGTCGGGCGGGGGTTCGTAGCGCAGATCGAGCCCGAGGGAGCCCATGAACAGGGGGTAGATGTGGTCCTTGCCGTCTTCCGGCTGGTTGCCCGCCGACATCATCGCCGCCACATCGGCCCGCAGGTGCACGGGGCCGGCGATCCACACCCTCGCCTGCGCCTCGGCCACCAGCAGGAAGTCGATCGCCGGGTCTTGCAGGTACGCCAGGGACTCCGCGGCGGTCCTCCCCTGGTAGGTTTCCTGCTGGATGGCGAGGTGTCGCCAGCCGATGCCGCCGCCGACCGCCACGTCCATCCGGTACCCATCGACCACCTCCGTCAGGAGCGCGGCGTGGGTGAGCGAGGTGTTCTCCCGAAACGGCACCTCCCGGAGCTCGCCGGAGCTCATCAGCACGCTGGCGTCGAGCTCCAGGGGCGAGTCGGGGACCACCAGCCCGAACCGGAAGACCGGCCCGAGGCTCGACGGGATGTGGTCCTCCGGGGGCGTCCAGAAGCCGCCGAACGCCACGCCGGCCGAGAACAGCTTGAGCATCGGCGGGACCGGCAGGGTCAACATGCGGGGGGCTTATCCGGATCGGGTCACCGTGCGCCCGCGAGCCGCGCCCACGGGTGCACCTGCAGCGCCGCCACGTCCGACGGCACGAGCTGCGCCAACAGATCGTCCCAGCGGACCCGGACCTCCACGCGCTCCGCGGCGTCGTCCCAGCCCCGGGAGCGCACGAACTTCAGGCGGTTCACCGCCCGGGCGAGGCGCGCGGGGCGGGCGTCCTGCTCGGCGGCCCAGTCGTCGATCGGGGACCAGAGCGGCTCCACCAGCGCCGGGTCTTCGATGGTGGCCGTCGCCAGCTCCGCGAGGCGGGCGAGCGCGGCGAGCGCGCCCATCTCCACCAGGGCGGTGGCCGCGGCCGCGAGGTCGATCCAGCCCACGTCCGCGTAGCCGGCCGCCGAGAGGTAGATGCCCCGGGCGCCGCGAACCTCGGCGGCGCCCCCGCGGGCCACCTCCACTCCCGGGCTCTTGAGCGCCGCTTCAATGCCGGTCACCGCCGCGTCGACCTCCCCGGACTCCCAGTCCAGCCGCGCCCGCAAAAGCGCGAAGCGGACCTCCAGGCGGGCGGGAATCTCCCCGTGCAGCGCGTCGAGCGCCTGGTCCAGGCGTTTGCGCGCGAGGCCGTGGCGGTGGAGCGCGACGTCGACCTCGGAGATCGCCAACTGCAACGCGGCGAGCCGCTGCGCAGGGGCGCCGGCTCGACCGGACCGCTCGGTAGCGTCGCCGAGCTCCAGCGCCTCGGAGTAGCGACCCTGGGTGCCGAGCACGATCACCAGCCCGGCCACCGCCCGCCACGCGGTGCGGCTCTCCCCGCGGGCCCGCGCTTCGGCGGTGCGGAAGGTGAGCTCGGCATCGGAGAGCGCGCCGGAGGCGAGCTGGGTGTAGCCGAGGGTCGTGGCGTAGCGCACGAGGTCGTCCGCGCCGGCGCGGAGCGCGCGCCCGGCCTCCGACATCGCCGCCGGGAGGTCCCCGGAGCGCACAAGCAGGTCCGCGAGGTGAGCGCGCCCCTCGGCCACGCGGGAGTCCCGCTCGCCGTCGTCGCCGAAGCGGGCGATGGCCGTCTGAAGCAGCGCCTTCTCCGCCCGAGAGTCGGAGCGCGCCCTCGCCAGGCGGGACGCCGCGAGCTCCACCTCCACCGCGTCCGAGGCGTCCTGCACCAGCGCCGAAGCCCGGCCGATCGCCTGGGCCGCGTCGTTCGGGGAGAGCCGCAGCTCCGCGAGGCACTCGCCGTAGAGCGTCCAGAACCGCACGCCCACCGCCGCGTCGAGCTCGGGGTTGGACTGGGCGATGCGCTCCAGGAGCGGGAGCGCTTCGGCCCAGCCGCCCGCCCGGACGAGCGGCCACGCCCACCGCACCGCCACCTCCGCCGCCTCCTTCGGCCTTCCGGCCAGGCGGCACGCCTCGGCCACGGCCTCGCTCGGAGGAAGATCGTCCGCGATCACCGCGAGTCTCCGCGCGAGCAGGTGCCGACGCGCGGGGAGCGTACGGGTGCGCACCAGCTCGCCGAGGAGGCCGTCGCGGATGCGCCAGAAGGTGCTGGACTCCTCCACCAGGCCCGCTTCCACGAGGTGGTCGAGATCGGGGAGGATGGCGGAGCGTTCGCGGTCCACCAACCAGGCGACGCGGACGTCGTCGAACTCACGATCGGCGAGGGCGATCGCCTCCAGCAGGCGGAGCTCGGCGCGGGGGAGCGCCTCCACCCGGGAGAGGGCGTCGTCGCGGAGCGCGACCGGGATCACGATGGGGGTGTTCGCCTGGGCGCCGGGCAGCGCACGGACGATCTCGGTGAGCGGCCCCGGCATCCCCCCGCACGCGCGGGTGAGGCGGCGGGCCAGCTCGGGCGGCACCCCGGAGACGTTCAGCCAATGGGCGGCGATCGTCGCGACCTCCGCCCCCGAGAGCGGCCGCAGCTCCACGGTGGTGGAGTTGGGCGCCGCCGGCCCGCGTACCGACCGGGAGAGAGGCGCCATCGCGGCGACCAGCATCACCGGGGCGTCGAGGCCGGCCACCGCCTCGAGCACGCGAAAGACCGAGTCTCGCGTGGCGGGGGGCACCGCCCAGAACGCCGGGGCCGCCAGGAGCGTCGGCTTCTTCTCCACCCTGGCGCGGTTCGCCAAGAGCCGCGCCACCTCGGCGATCGTGTGGGGGAGCGGCGACGCCGTGGCGGGATCGCTGTCCAGCGGCTCGGGTTCGTTCTCCCCGCGGAGGTCCCTCACGGCCCACACGAGGCGGCGAAACGCCTCTTCGTCGCCCGCGACGGCGATGACCCGAGCGCCGCGCCGGGCGGCCTCCTCGGCGACGAGCTCCACGAAGGTGCGGCGGCCGGAGCCTTCGTCGCCCGAAACCAGGAGCAGCCCGCCGGCGCGGCCTTCCCCCAGGAACCGCTGGGCCTGGCTGAACGCCGTGTCGCGGCCGAGGATCGGCGCGTGACCGAGCCCCCGAGCGGCGGTGGTGGAGGCGAAGAGGGTGAGCGCGTCCGCCACCGTTCGGGCGTCCTGCGGGCGGTCCGCGGGGAGCTTCTCGAGCAGGTGGAGCACGAGGTCCGCCAGCGGGCGCGGGAGCGAGGGGACGAGGACGGCGGGGTCGGGCGGGGCGGTGTCGAGGTGGTTTCGGGCGAGCTCGTGGGGGTCGTCGCCTTCGAAGGGGCGGCGCCCGCAGAGCATGCGGAACAGGAGCACCCCGAGGGAGTAGAGGTCCGAGCGGGCGTCCACGGCGCCGCCGGTGAGCTGCTCGGGGCTCGCGTAGGCGAACGTGCCGACGAACTCGCCGAGCTGGGTGATGGGGTCGTACGCGTCGAGCAGGCGGGCGGTGCCGAAGTCGAGCAGCTTGGTGGTGCCGTCGGAGAGCACCTGCACGTTGCTCGACTTCAGGTCCCGGTGGACGATGCCGCGGGCGTGCAGATGCCCCAGCGCCAACGCCACGTCCCGGGCGATGCGGGCGGCGTCGGCCGTGCGGCCGGGCTCGCCCGGACGACCGGTGGCCTTGACCCGCACCTGCGCAGGCACGCCGTCGAGGAACTCCATCACCACGTAGGGCATCCCGGCCGACGTGGCGCCAAAGCGGAAGACCTTCACGATGTTCGGATGGTCGATGCGCGCGAGGGCGCGGTACTCCTGCAGCAGCCGGGGGATGCTGGCGCCCGGCTGGGTGAGCAGCTTGATCGCCAGCCGTTCGCCGGTGTCGGGGTCCACGACGGCGTACACCGTGGCCATGCCGCCCCGAGCGAGCGTGCGAAGGACACGCCAGCGTTCGATCTGGTCGGGCTCGGTGAGCTCGGAGGGCACGGCGCAGCCTATCGCCAGCTGCGACGAAGCGCCGCGTCTGGGCCGAACGACTACTCCTTGTGCTTCGCCTTCCGGTACTCGGTCCAGCCGCCGGGGAACACGTCGATGTGACCCGTCTCCACGCTCACGATCTTGTTGGCGACGCTCTCGATGAGGTCGCGGTCGTGCGTGACGAAGATGCACGTGCCCGCGAAGCTCTGGATGCCGTCCCGGAGCGAGGAGATCGCCTCGAGGTCCATGTGGTTGGTGGGCTCGTCGAGCACCAGGGTGTTGTGACGGAGCAACATCAACCGGGAGAGGAGCGCACGGACACGCTCACCGCCGGAGAGGGTGGCGGTGGGCTTGTCGCCGTCTTCCCCGGAGAAGAGCATGCGGCCGAGGACGCTGCGCACGCCCTCCTTGCCCGCCGCGGGCTTCTGCTCGAACATCCAGTCGAAGATCTTGAAGCCCGGGGGGATGACCCCTTCGTGCTCCTGGGGGAAGTACCCCACGTCCACCTCGTGGCCCCACTTGATGTTGCCCTGGATGGGGGCCAACTTTCCGAGGAGCGTCTCGATGAGGCTGGTCTTGCCCACGCCGTTCTTGCCGATGATCGCCACCTTGTCGCCGCGGCTCACCGTGAGGTGCAGCCCGCCGTAGAGCTTCTGGCCGTTGTGGCCGACGGCGAGCTTGTGGACCTCCAGCACGTCCCGACCGCCCGGCTTGTCGAACTCGAACTTGATGAACGGGCGCTGGATGTTGCTGCGCTTGATCTCGTCGGGGCGGAGGCGATCGAGCTCCTTCTTGCGGCTCGCGGCCTGGGTCGACCGGGTGCCGGCCGCGAAGCGCTGGATGAAGTCCTGGAGCTGCTTGATCTTCTCCATCTTCTTCTGGTTGGACGACTCCACCTGGCCGCGCACCTGCGCCTTCGCCCGCACCATATCGTCGTAATTGCCCGTGTACTGGATGATCGTCTCGTAGTCGATGTCCGAGATGTGGGTGCACACCGAGTTGAGGAAGTGGCGGTCGTGGCTGATCACGACGAGCACGCCATCGAAGCTGTGGAGGAAGTCCTCCAGCCACTCGATCGACTCCAGGTCGAGGTGGTTGGTGGGCTCGTCGAGGAGCAGCGCCTGGGGGCGGCCGAAGAGCGCCTGGGCGAGGAGCACGCGGAGCTTGAAGCCACCCTTGAGCTCGCTGAGCGACTTGTCCTGGCTGGCCTGCTCGATGCCGAGGCCCTCCAGGAGCACGGCGGCGTCGGACTCGGCGGAGTAGCCGTCTTCTTCGGCGACCACACACTCCAGCTCGCCGAGCTCCATGCCCTCTTCGTCGGTGTGCTCGGACTTGGCGAGGATCTCGTCCTTGCGCTGCATGGCCTCCCAGAGCCGCGGGTTGCCGCAGATCACCACGTCGATCACCCGCATGTGGTCGTACAACGTGTGGTCCTGGCGGAGGATGCCGAGGCGCTTGGGGCGCAGCACGCGGCCGGTGTCCGGATCGAGGTCCCCGATCAGGATCTTCATGAAGGTGGACTTGCCGGCGCCGTTGGGGCCGGTGAGGCCGAACCGCTTGCCGGGGCCGAAGCTGGTGTTCACCTCGTCGAAGAGCTTCTTTCCACCGAAGCTCTTCGAGACGTTTTCGACGACGATCATGGGGGGGCTCCGGGCGCGGCCGGCGTCTATCACCCTTTTTGATCTTGGGGCGGGGGGCGAGGCCCCCCGCAACGACCCCCAGGCGTGGCCGCCGTGGCGCCGGCGCCATCGTGCGCCCCCAGCCGCGGGGAGGCCGTTACCCGGCGTTACGCCCGGGTAGTGCGCGGTCCGCATAGGCGGGCTCCATGGACGAGCCGCAGCGTTTCCCCCTCAAGCCGCCCGTGATCCTCACGCTCCTGGCCCTGGTGTGCTTCGCCGGAAGCGCCCTGTTCTTCACGCATATGGCGTGGACACGGCACACGGACATCTACCGGCTCCGGGACCTCCCGGTGAGCGACGACGTCAAGGTGAGGGTGCTGTGGGTCATGGCGGGGCTCCAGCTGGTTCTGGTCGGGCTGGCTCCCGTGAAGGTCTGGGCGATGCTGCGGCCCGCGGTGCTCGAGATCGGCACCGACTACGTGGTGCTTCCGTACGGGCTCGGGCTCCGCAGGCAGGTGCGACTCGCCGCGGGAGAGAAGCTGGCGGTGGACGAGGAGGAGGACGGGCGCTGGCGCGTCGTGCGCGTGCGGTGGCCCGGGGGCACCGGGCGGCTCCCCGAGCTGTGGTTCGCGAGCCCGGAGGACATGGACCGTGCGCTCGCAGTATTACGACAATTCGCCTCTGGCCGCGGAAGGGCCGAGGCCGAGGCCGAGACCGAGGCCGATCATGGCTCGCGAGGGTGGAGCCAGGCCGGGAGGTGAGCCCAACGTTGAGATCGGCGGGCGGGACGGAATTGGGGCGCGCGGAGGCCCCTCATCCGGCGCTACGCGCCACCTTCCCCCAGAGGGAGAAGGGCAATAACCACGCGGATCATCACCTGCGTCTGCTGATGCGTGTCCCCTCACCGTGCAGCTCTTGGACGTCGCCGGCGCCCGGCTACTCCTTCGGCGCCGCGGCCTCCGCAGCCGCGCCCCCACGCGCGGTCCAGTCGTCGTACCCGGCCTCGATCGCGTCCGCGAGCGCCTGCCCGACGAGGTCCTGGCCGTCGGCGCTGAGGTGGAGGAGGTCGGTCCAGGCCAGGGGCGGCTTCCGGCGTGTCCACGCGACGATGGCGCCTTCGCCGCCCATCGCCGCGTAGGCGTCCCAGAAGGCGCAGCCTTCTTCGGCCGCCAGCCCGCGGAGCACCTTCACCAGGCGCTTGAGCGAAGGCTTGGTCGTCGGCTTGCCACCCTCGCGGGTGCCCTGGTCCAGCGGCGTGACCACGAGACAACCGGCGTTCGGGGCGCCGGCTCGGAGCATGTGGAGGGTGTCGCGGTAGCCGGTCGCGTAGCCCGCACCGTCGCCGCGCTGAAGGACCGGCACCCCGAGCTCGTTGCCGCCGAGCATCACCACCACCAGGTCGGGCACGCGCTGCGCCACCTGGGAACGGAGGTGCTCCTTGTCGAAGTACGTGGTGAACGACCGGGTGCCCACGCCCACGACGCCGAGCGCGTCCCAGACGACGCCGGGCCCCGCCGTCTCCAGCACCACCCCGTAAAAGGGCACCGGCGCGCCGGACGCGCCGAAGCTCACCTTCGCGGCCGGCGACGGGAGGTCGGCCACCATCCGCCGGTCGTCGCGGCGATCCGCCGCCGCCGCCGCTTCCTGGACCCGCGCGCCGTCCGCGTTGAGCCACGCCGTGCCGTGGCCGGCGCCGGCCTGGTACCAGAGCTCCAGGTGGGTGAGCGGGCTCGCGGCTTTTCCCTCGGGCGGCGGCGCCGAGACGGTGAGGGAGCCCCCGTCAGGCGCCTTGGACACCACCCCGCCGTAGCCGTACCGCCCGCTGCCCCCGGCGAGGAGGATGGAGTGGGTCTCCCAGTCGCCGGAGCGGCGGGTCTTCAGGTCGGGGCGGGCGCTCCACTGGGGGTCGAGGCCGGCGTCCACCCAGCCCGGGCCGCCGTCGCCGAAGCGGGCCTGGAGGCGCCGGCGCACGGTGCCGGTGATCCCGTCGGCGGCGATGGTGGAGTCGCCGTAGTGGGCGGCGCGCGCGAGACCGGTCCCCCGCGCCAACGCGGCGTAGAACGGGGCCATGCCCTTGTGGTCGGCGTCCACGAGCGGGGTGGGGAGCGTCGGCGGACGGGACGGGAGCCGGGAGGCGAGGTCGGGGACGCCGGCGACGGGGGGCGCCGCGGCCGCGCCGCCAACCGGGGCCGTCGCGCTGGACGTAGGCGCGGCGTCCGGCGTCGCCGTCGGCGGGGCCGCTGCGTCGGGAGGGGGCTCGGCCGGGGTCTCCACCGCCACCACCGCCCCGGTCCGCTCGTCTTCTTCCACCGCGGGACGCGAGAAGGGGTTGAGCACGCGGAGCACCGGGAGGGCCTCGCCGGGCGTCCAGGGGGCGGCGTCGGCCAGGGCGGTGAGCAGCGCGGGGCGCTCGGCGTCCTCCGGGAGCGAGTCCACGTGCACCCGCGCGCCCACCGCCACGCCCGCGAGGGCGCCGGCCGTGAGGAACGCCGCGATCAACGCGCCGAGAGGGGAGGACTCAGAAGGCATAGTAGATGAACGTCAGGCTGTCGCCGACGCCGAAGTAGACGCACGCCCAGCCCACGAGGGCGAGCGCCGCCCCCCAGGCGACGGCGGGGAGGGTGAGGAAGCGGGCCCGCAGCGCGACGGCCCAGGCCTTCGGGGAGAGGTGCACCGCGTACCCGAGGACGAGCACGATCCAGGCGTGGTGCGAGTACCGGGGGAAGGAGAGGGTGTCCCAGCGGGAGATCAGGGCGGTCCACACCTCGGCCGCGTTCGTGAGGCTGTCGGCGCGGAAGAGGATGCGCGCGACGACCACGAACTGGAGCGTGAGCGCCCAGCGCCACACCAGGCCCACGCCGGACGGCTCCGCCCACCCCGGGCGCTTGCGCCACCACCGGTTGAGCGCCACCGCGAGGCCGTGGAGCACGCCGTAGACCACGAACGTCCAGTTCGCGCCGTGCCAGACCCCGAGGATCACCAGGGTCACCATGGTGTTCATGTACGGCCGGAGCCCCGCGCCGCGACTGCCCCCGAGCGGGTAGTACACGTAGTCCCGCACCCAATCCGACAGCGTCTTGTGCCAACGCCGCCAGTAGTTCGCGACCGAGGTGGCCTGGTAGGGGCGGTCGAAGTTCTCGGGAATCTCGAAGCCGAGGAGCCGGGCGGAGCCGATGGCGAAGTCGGTGTAGCCGGAGAAGTCGGCGTAGATCTGGAGGGTGTACGCGTACAGCGCAACCAGCACCTCCAGCCCGGTGAACGCCGAGGGGTCGGTGAAGACCGAGTCCACCACGCCCTGTTGGAGCACGTCGGCCACCAGGAGCTTCTTCGCGAGGCCCACGCCGAGGCGAAACAGGCCGTAGCCGACGTCCTCGCGGGTGAGCTTCCGGTCGCGGGCGAGCTGCCCGAGCAGGTTCGCCGCGCGGAGGATCGGCCCGGCCACGAGGTGCGGGAAGAAGCAGAGGAACGCCGCGTAGCGGACGGGGTCCTTCTCCGGCGCCTGCCCCCGCCGCACGTCGAGCACGTAGGCCAGGGCCTGGAAGCTGTAGAAGCTCACGCCGATGGGGAGGTGCTGCTTGGGGAGCACCCACGGCTCCAGCCCCGGCACCACCGCTGCTGCGTTCGATAGCGCGAAGTGTGCGTATTTGTAGAACAACAGCGGCGCGAGCATCAGCGCCGCCGCCCCCCACGACGCCCCGTTGCGCCGCTCCTCCGGCAGCCCCGCCATGAGGTTCGCGGCGAACCAGCCGGTGGTCGCCACGTACACCAGCACCAGGAAGTCCACCGGGTTCCAGGCCAGGTAGAACAACATGCTGGCGAGGAGGATCAGCGCCGCCCGGGCGCGCGTGGTCCCCAGCTTCCAATGCGCCACCGCCACCAGGGGCAGGAAGCAGAAGTAGTCGAAGGTGGAGAAGAGCATCGGGAGGGGCCGCCCCGTTTTCGCCGGTATCGCTTGACGTGTCAAGTCAAGGCGCGGTGGGGACGCACCGCCCTGTCGCACAGATCATGCCAGCGCCGAAAAAACGTGGGAACCTGGACGCCGCTCCCGCGTGTACCGGACCGTGCCTGCCCTGCGCCTCGCCGCCCCCGCTCCCGAACGGGTCGTCGCCGACTACGGCGGGCTGGTGTGGGCGCTCTGCCGACGGCTCGACCCCGAGCCGGAGGACGCCTGGCAAGAAGCCTGGGAGAAGCTCCTCCGCGCGCTCCCCGACTTCGACCCCTCCGGCAGCGCCACCCTCCGCACCTGGCTCTGCACCGTGGTGCACCGCCACCTCGTCGATCGGCACCGGCGACGGCGGGTGCGCGGGGACGTGGCCGAGTCCGAGGACGTGCTCGATCCCGGGCCGAGCGCGCCGGTGCGCCTCGCGGCCGCGCAGGACCGGGCCGCCCTGGAGGCCGCCCTCGCCCGCCTCCCCGAGCCCTGGCGGCGGGTGGTCGTGCTCCACCATCTCTACGAATTGCCGCTGGACCACATCGCCGCCGAAGAAGGGGTCCCCGTGGGCACCGTGAAGTCCCGCCTGCACCGCGGCCGCGCCGCGCTCCTGGAGGCGCTCGTATGAACGACGACGTCGCTCTCTCCCGCCTCCTCGACGGCGACCTCCCGGCCGACGAAGCCGCCGCCCTCCGCGCCCGCCTCGCCGGAGAGCCGGCGCTCGCTGCTCGCTACGCCACGCTCCAGGCGGCGATCTCCGGGCTCTCTGGGCTCACGATGGACCTCGCGCCGCCCGGGCTGCCGAGGGCGCTGGCAAACCGTTCAGGGGCCGCCGCCGATGATCGGGACGCGCACCGAACACCACGCGTCGCGACCAACGTAACCACTCACGATCGCGTCGCGACAGCGACGACGTCCGTGCGCCCGACGGCCCGCTTCATCACCGGCGGACGAGGACGCTTCACCAGGGTCTTCCTCCCCCTCGCCGCCGCCGCCCTCGCTGCCCTCACGATGTTCGCCCTCCGCCCACCGCCCGCCGAGCTCCGCGTGCTGGCCGGGACCACCGTCATCGACGGCGCCGTGGACGTCCTCGCCGGCAGTGTCCCCGTACGAATCGACGGCCGCGCCCGCATCACCGTGGAACCGCCGCCGGGGGGTGTGCGTGAGAAGGGGGCGGAGATCAGCACCATGGATCGAAGTCACCTCGCCGCCGCGTTCGCGGGGGCCATCGTCACCGTCGTTGTCTTGGAAGGGAGCGCCTGGGTGGACGGCGCCGACGCCGCGGGGCCGGTGGGGCTCGTCGGCGGAGAGCGCACCACCGTGCAGGTCGGCGGGCGCGGAGGCGCGCCGCTCGTGTCGGGCGCGGAGGGCCCCGGCACGAAGGAACTCGCCTCGGCGCAGGCACGGATCCACGACCTGGAACGTCAGCTCGCGGTGGCGAAGCTCGACGCGGGCCTCAGCCACGGCGCCGTGGAGGCGCACGAGGGCAAGGCTCAGCCGTGGCCGCTGGACGCTCCGGCGGCCTACAAGCCCGAGGCGTTCCGGGCGCGCCTGGAGGCCGCGGTGCGCACCGTGCCCGGCGCCGCGATCGCCGAGGTGGACTGCGACGAGTTCCCCTGCGTGGCTGTCCTCGCCACCACCTCGACCGCCGACGACTGGACCGACCAGCTCCGGGCCGTGCACGACCAGATGAGCCACGACCCCGCCGTCGGCGACGTCGCCGTCACCGCGATGGCCCAGGCCACCGACGACGGCGCCGCCCAGCACCGGCTCTACGCATTCGCCCTGACTCCGGCCCCGGCGGACGCCGACGCCCAGACCCGCACGCAGTTCCGCGCCAAGGCCGCGATGGACGAGCTCGCCGGCGACGGCGACGAGGAGGAGGGGCTCCAGCGGCTCGGCTACCTCAAGCCGGACGACGCGGACGCCCAGCGGAAGGTCGGCGAAGAGGCGACCGAGCAGCTGCGGGCGCTCGGGTACCTTTAGGCGAGGGTGTCCAGGGAGCGGCGCGGGTGCGCCGGCGTGCCCGGCCGGCAACCTCGGCGGTCGAGGCGCCACGGTCGGCGAGAATGGCGGGGCGGGCAGGGGCTGCCCCGGCGCCGCGCGCACAGCTGGGCACTCCGCCCGCCCGGCGCTATGATCCACGCCATGACCCTCCGCATCTTCCTCGTCGCGCTTCCGCTGCTCGGCTTCGCGCTCGCCTGCGCAGCCCCCTGCGGCCCGGGCACCTACAACGAGGACGGGGTCTGCTTCCCCCTCGGCGGCAGCACCGACACCGCAGACACCGGGAGCGGCGCCGACCCGTCGGACACGGGCGACAGCGGCGACGTCTGATCCCCGTGCCATTCTCGCCCCGGCGGCTCCTCGACCGCCGACGGAGGCCGCCGGGCAGGCCGGTCGGGCGCCACCCGCCCCTTCCCATGCTTCTTCGCGCTTACGCCGCCGGGATCGCCCGAACCCGCGGGTCCATCACCCGGAACCACAGCGGCGGGACCAGCGCCAGGAGCACCATCGTCGCGTAGCCGTAGGGGAGCTGCGGCGCGCCGTCCCAGTGGCGGAGCTGGTGGTAGCCGCGCTGCACGTAGGCGTGGTGGTCCGAGTGGCGGGCCAGGGAGAGGAGCAGGCCGTTGCTCACCGCATGGCTGGCGTTCCAGGAGTGTTCCGGCCGCACCTTCTCGTAGCGGCCGGGCGCGCTCTCGGTCCGGCGAAGCCCGTAGTGTTCGAGGTAGTTGATCGTCTCGAGCAGGAAGATCGCCACCGCGCTCTGGCCGAGGAACACCGCGAGGCCCACCGACCCGAAGGCGAAGAAGACGGCGCCGAAGATGGCCACGTGCGCCACGAGGTAGAGCACCAGCCGGTTGTGCACGCTCCAGGCCCCGTGACCGCTCCGCGCCGCCCGGGACGCCTCGATCCCCCAGGCGCTCCGCCAGGAGCCGAGGATCGTGCGCGGGAGGTACGCGTAGAGCGACTCGCCGAGGCGCGAGGTGGCCGGGTCTTCCGGCGTGGCGACCCGCTTGTGGTGCCCGCTCACGTGCTCCACGCAGAAGTGGGTGTAGGTGGTGCTCGCCATGATCAACTCCGCGAGCCGCTGCTCCAGGCTGGAGCTCCGGTGCATCAGCTCATGCGCCACGACGATGGCGATGGCGCCGCCGAGCCCGAGCGCGAGGGTCAGCCGCACCGCCTCCACGCTCCACCCCGCGGTGGACGCCCGCTGGAGCATGAGCACCAGCAGCGCGAGGTGCGCCGGCACGAAGAACATCGGGAGCACGCGCATCCAGCGGGCGGGCTTGGACTCGTCGGGGTTGGCGGTGTCGAGGCCCACCAGCGCGTCGAGCACCGGGATGATCCCGAACATCACCAGGTAGCCGCTGAGCTGGCCCCAGCCGCCCTGGGTGAGCACGAACGCGCCGATCGCCGGGCTGACGAAGACGGGCAGGAACCGAAGCAGCAGGCGCATCGTCACTCCGCAGCGAGGGTGGGCAGGGTGGAGAGAGCGAGGGCGGTCACGTCGGCGCGGGCGACCTCCCCGGTGTCGAGCCAGTGCAGGGTGGCCGCTTCGACGCCCCCGACCCAGGCGGTGACCGCCAGTCGCTCCGCCGCTGAGCCGCCGAGCGGGCGGCCGAGCGCGGCCAGGACGCGCCGCGCCAGCTCGGTGCGGGTGCGGCGGACGATGGCGTAGGCCTCCGCGTCGCCGCCGCCGCCGCGGAGCACGCCGCGGAAGAGCTCGGGGCGGGCCTGCGCGTGGTCGAGGAAGCGGTCGATGGCGGTGGCGGCCTCGGCGGGGTCGAACTCGATGGCGCCGAGGAGCTCGGCGGCGCAGGCTTCGAGGGCGGCGAGGTAGAACCCGCGCTTGTCGCCGAAGTAGTGGTAGAGCAGGCCCGCGGAGACGCCGCATTCGCGGCGGAGATCGTCGGTGGAGACGGCGTCGTAGGCGCGGGTGGAGAACAGCCGCACGCCCACGGCGAGCAGCTCGGCGCGCCGCGAGGCGGAACGGTCGGCACGGGTCATGGGCGGAGTGTAGCGGAGCGTTGAAAGATTTTCAATGAAAGTTGTTCAGGAGCGGCGGCGGGCGGGCGCGGGGGCGCCACAGCGGCGGGCGCAGGGCGCGGGGCCGCCACAGCGACGACGGACGTGCGCGGGACTGTGGCGGACGTAGCGCCGCGCCCCTCAGTCCCCGCCCCCGCGGCGCCGCGATGGCCGCCGGACCCTGCCTGAACCACGGCAGCGGGCCCGGGCCATCGCCCCGATGTTCGTTGTTCTTGCCCTCCATCGCCATATCGCGATATAGCGACCGCATGAGCACCTTCCTCCAGTCCCTCGACGACCGCATCCTCATCTTCGATGGGGGCATGGGCACGCAGCTCCAGGGCTTCAACCTGCCGTTGTCCGACTACAACGGGCTGGAGAACTGCTCGGAGATCCTCAATCTCACCCGGCCCGACGTGGTGGGGGCCATCCACCGCCGGTACTACGAAGCCGGCGCCGACATCGTGGAGACCAACAGCTTCGGCGGCGCCCCCTGGGTGCTCGCCGAGTTCGGCCTGCAGGACGACACGGAGCGCATCAACCGGGTGGCCGCCGAGATCGCCCGGGAGGCCGCCGCCTCCTTCTCCACCGACGCGCGCCCCCGCTTCGTCGCCGGCTCCATCGGGCCGGGCACCCGCCTCCCCACCCTCGGCCACATCACGTGGGACGAGATGTTCGCCGGCTACCGTCGCCAGGTGCGCGGGCTCGTGGCCGGCGGGGTGGACGTGCTGCTCGTCGAGACCTGCCAGGACCTCTTGCAGACCAAGTGCGCGGTCGCGGCGATCTACGCCGAGCTCGAGGCGCTCGGGAAGAAGCTCCCGGTGATGGCGCAGGTCACGATGGAGACCACGGGCACGATGCTCCTCGGCAGCGACATCGCCGCCGCGGTGACCGTGCTTGAAGCCTACCCGGTGGACATCCTCGGGCTCAACTGCGCCACCGGTCCGCAGGAGATGGCGTCGCACGTGGGCTATCTCGGCCGCCACAGCCGCCGCCGCATCAGCGTGCTCCCCAACGCCGGCCTCCCCCAGCTCGTCGACGGGAAGACCTGCTACCCCCTGCACCCCGAAGAGCTCGCCGAGTGGCACGTACGCTTCGTGCAGCAGGACGGCGTGAACCTCGTCGGCGGCTGCTGCGGCACCACGCCGGACCACATCCGCGCCGTCTCGGCGAAGATCCTCGGGATGAAGCCGAAGCACCGGGTGCCGGAGTTCATCCCCTCCGCGTCGAGCCTCTACTCGCCCGTGGCGCTCCGCCAGCAGGCGGACATCTTCGCGGTCGGCGAGCGCACCAACGCCAACGGCTCCCGCCAGTTCAAGCGCCTGCTCGACGCGCAGGACTGGGACGGCATGGTCGGCATGGGCAAGGAGCAGGTGAAGGGCGGCTCCCACGCGGTGGACGTGTGTACGGCGTTCGTCGGGCGCAACGAGGTCGCCGACATGGACGAGCTCGTGCAGCGCATGGTGCAGAGCGTGCAGGCCCCCCTGGTGATCGACAGCACCGAGGTGCCGGTGCTCGAAGCGGCGCTCAAGCGGATCGGCGGCAAGCCGATCGTGAACAGCATCAACCTGGAGGACGGCGAAGCGCGCCTCGCCAAGGTCTGCGCGCTGTGCCGCCGCCACGG
>CAIXRH010000128.1 GCA_903921785.1 uncultured Pseudomonadota bacterium | reverse complement strand
CTGCCGCGGCGCCGCCGCCGCGCCGCCCGGAGCCGGGCGTTCGCCCGGCCTCAATTCCCGTCGCTGACGCCCCAGCGGTGCGCCCGGGCCGCGAGCGCGTCCAGGAGCGCATCGGGCGTGCTCGCCCGCGAGAGCAGCGACGCCAGCTCCGCGGCACCCGCTTCGGCGTCGCGCGCGCCCGCCGCGTCGAACGCGTAGAAGCGGAGCCGCGCCACGCCGGCGAGCCGCGCGGCGAGGAGCTGGAGCGCCACCATCACGGTGCGGTTGCCGCCGAACGCGCCGCAGCCCCAGAAGCCGGTGCGCACCTCCACCGGCGAGGGCGACTCCGCCCCCGCGGCGGCGAAGCCGCTGTAGGCGGTGACCAAAACGGCGCGGAGCTGCGCGCGGGTGTACGCACCCACGCCGCCCACCGGCGCCGCGATCGCGAGGATGTTGCTCACCGGCGGGGGGCGCAGCGCCGTCGTGGCCGCCACCACCTTCGCGCGCGGCGCCGCCGCGAAACGATTGCCATAGAGCCCGCCGATGTTCTCCAGCGAAGGCGCCGTGTCCACCTCGATCCGCCGCTCGACCCCGCTCACGAGGACGGGCGTCGGCCCCTCCACGCTGGTCGTACGCGCGGCGAGGCCCTCGGCGAGCAGCGCCTCGCGCACGCTCCCGAGCGCAGGGTGTTCCGTGGCCTGCACCTCGTCCTGCGCGAAGAGCCGCCCGCCGTAGGCGAAGAACAGCTCGGGATCGGCGAAGTTCAGGTGCCAGGTGGTGAACCCGGCGTCGCCGTCGCCGTACGTGAAGTGGCCGGAGGCGACCTCCCACGCCGGCGCCGCAGCGGGAATCGCCGCGGGCAGCGGGGCCGGACCATACCGGGACACCGTGACCGTACCGGACCAAGGCCCTTCGCCCACGGCCACCACCGCCTGCTTGTTGGCGTCCGTGAACCGGGGAGGGTGGGCGGCGCGGAGAGCGCCCGCATCCCACGTCCGGCGGAAGAGCAGGGTCATCGCCTCACCCCGCCGGGAGCAGGCCCGCCACGATCAGCGCGCCGACCACGATCCCCAGGCCGATACGCCAAGCGGCGAACAGCTCCATGCCGTGGGACTGGAGCCACCCGACCAGCCACTTCACCGCCACCGCCGCGCTCACCCCGGCCGCCACGAAACCCAGGACGATCGGCCCCCAACCAAAGGTCTGCACCATCTCGGCGCCGTCCTTGAGGCCCTTGTAGCTGGTGGCAGCGCCAAGGGTCATCAACCCGAGGAGGAAGCTGAATTCTACCGCCGCGGGCATCGACACCCCGAGCAGGACCGCGCCGAGGATCGTCGCCAAGGACCGGGAGGTGCCAGGCCAGAGCGCCAGCGTCTGGCAGAGGCCGATGAGCGCGGCGGTCTTCACGTCGATCTGGGGCAGGGTGCGCGTGCCTTTCCGCCCGCGGGTGGCGAGGATCACCACCCCGCCGACGACCCAGGCCACCACCACCGGGCGCAACCCGAAGAGCAGCGCGTCGATCTTTTTGTCGAAGAGAAACCCGATCGCCGCCGCGGGCACGAACGCGACCACGAGGTTCACGAACAGGTCTCGGCCCTCCGCGTCCTGCCCCGCGAGCCCGCGGAGGATCTGGATCACCCGCGCCCGGTAGAGCCCGAGCACCGCGACGATCGCCCCGGCCTGGATGCAGATCGCGTAGGTGTCCGCCGCGTCGGTGTGGGGGATGCCGAGCACACGCTCGGTGAGCAGCAGGTGGCCGGTGGAGCTCACCGGCAGGTACTCGGTGATGCCCTCGACGATGCCGAGGATCAGGGCTTGGAGCAGGGTCACTGGACGGGCCGGGAGAGGGCGCGGAGGTAGGCGACGAGGTCCCCCACCTGCGCTTCATTGAGCTGGGCGAAGCCGGTCATCGGCGTGCCCGGCTTGCCCGCGCGGATCGCGGCGGAGACGTCGGTGTCGGTGCGGGTACCCCACCAGACCGGCTGGGTGAAGTCCGTCGGCTTCACCTTCAGCGCAAACGCGGCCGGCCCCTTCCCGTCGCCGGCGAGGCCGTGGCAGGAGGTGCAGTTCGCCTCGAAGATCGCGCGCCCGTTGGCCGGGTCGGCGGCGAGCGCGAGGGGCAAAAGCAGCAGCATGGCAGGGTCCCTGCCGCCAAGTAGTCCGCCACCCGCGCCGCGGCTACGGGACGACGAAGTCCACGCCGTCGAGGCCGACGCCCTCAGTGATGGTCACCGGGCTCGCAGCGGAGGTGAGCGTGGTGTCGACGTCCTTGTCGAGCTTGCCGTCGCCGTTGCTCTCGATGACCAGCACCGCGTCGTACACCCCAGCGGGGGTGTCCGAATGAAACGCGTCGGCCTTCATGGTGTAGGCGAACGGGAAGGTGATCTCCAAGACCGTCGGGTCCAGCATCATGTCGGCCGCCGGCAGCGACGCCCCCGAGGGGTACAGACGCACGGCGAAGAAGGCGCCGGGGACCGTGCCTTTGAGCATCCCGCACATCGCGGTCTCGTCGGTGGGGCAATGTCCGGTCCCGCCGGTGTCCGCCGTGTCGTTCCCGCCGGTGTCCGCGGTGTCCACCGACGTGTCGGCGGTGTCGGCCGCGGTGTCCGCCGTGTCGGTGGCGCCGGTTCCGCCGGTTCCAGGCGCGGTGGTGCAGGCCACGGTGAGGGGGAGGAGGAAGGTCAGGCGCATGGGCTCCGATACCCGACGCAGCGCGCCCGGCGTGTCAAAAAAACGCAGGGAGCGCGCCGAGCTCGGCACGTTCACCCGCGGTTCAGCGCCAGAACTTCCCCATCAGCTCCGTGCTGGCGAGCACATGCCCCTTGAGCTGCGCGTCGAGCTCCACCCGGCTGGCCCCCTGCTTCAACGGCAGCACCCGATCCACCGCATAGAGCCTGGCGAAATACCGATGGGCTCCATGGCCCGGCGGCGGACAGGGGCCGCCATAGCCGACGTTGCCGAAGTCGTTGGTGCCCTGCTCCATCCCCGTCGCCTCGGCCTTCACGCCCTCCGGAAGGCTCCGAGCGGTCGCGGGGAGGTTCCACACCGTCCAGTGCAGCCAGGTGCGCCCGGGGGCGTCGGGATCGTCGAGGATGAGCGCGAAGCTCCCGGTTCCGGCGGGCGGGGCACCCCACGCCAGCGGCGGCGAAACGTCTGCCCCGGAGCAGGTGAACGTTGCCGGGATGGCGGCGCCCGGCTCCCACGCGGTGGTGACGAGCTCGAAGACGAGGGGAAGCATGGTGGCACCAAACGTGACCCGTCCCGTGACGAACCGCCACGCCGGCCTGTTTATCCTGGGCTGTACTCCTGGAGACCCTGATGAGGATGCCGCTCTTCGCCGCCTTCGCCCTCGCCGTGGCGATCCCCTCCTTCGCCGTCGCCGCCCCGCCGCCGGCGCCCCTCGCCATCACCCCGGCCGCGCCGGCCAGCCTCGCCCCGCTCGTCGATCAGCTCAGCCCCGCCGTGGTGAGCATCGCGGTGAAGCAGAAGCTCTCGATGGACGACGCGCAGGTCCCCGCGTGGGTCCGCCCGTTCATGGACCACATGCAGATGCCCGAAACCGAGGGTCAAGGCTCCGGCTTCCTCATCTCTGCCGATGGCTACCTGCTCACCAACAACCACGTCGTGGAGCACGCCGACACCGTCGACGTCGTCCTCGGCAACGAACGGCACTTCACCGCCCGCGTCGTCGGCACCGATTCGCGCACGGACGTGGCACTACTGAAGATCGACGCCCCCTCTCCCCTCCCCTTCGCCGAGCTCGGCGACTCATCCGGCGTCCGCGTCGGTGACTGGTCGCTCGCGATCGGCAACCCGTTCGGCCTCGATCATTCGGTCACCCTGGGCATCGTCTCCGCCAAGGGCCGGGCGATCGGCGCCGGCCCCTACGACGACTTCCTCCAGACCCAGGCCGCGATCAACCCCGGGAACTCCGGCGGGCCGCTCTTCGACATGCAGGGCCGGGTCATCGGGATCAACACGGCGATCGTCGGCCAGGGCATCGGTTTTGCCATCCCGATCGATCAGGTGAAGCCGCTGGTGGAGGAGCTCAAGACCAAGGGCTCGGTGTCGCGCGGCTGGCTCGGCGTGCAGCTCGCCGAGGTGGACGAAGCCACCGCCACCCAGATGGGCGGCAAGGGCGGCGGCGTCGCGGTCGCGGAGGTGACCAACGGGACGCCCGCGCAGAAGTCGGGGCTCAAGGCGGGCGACCTCGTCGTGGCCCTCGACGGCGCGCCGGTGAAACGCGGCGACGACATCGTCCGCGCGGTGGGCGCGCTCAAGCCCGGCAAGCAGGTCAAGCTGGACGTGATCCGCGACGGCAAGCCGCAGACCCTCACCGCCACGCTCGGCGAACGCCCCACGGAAGACGCCCTCGCCCGCGGCGAATACGGCACCGCCCCGGCGGTGAAGTCGCCCAGCGCGCGGCCGGTCGTGGAGCTCGACGGCACCACGGTGAAGGCCGTGGACCCCGAGAGCCGCTACGACAAGCGCCTCGCCCCCGGCGACAAGCTGCTGAAGGTCGACGAGAAGCCGGTGAAGGACGGGGCGTCCGTGCAGTCCATGCTCGCCGCGCCGGGCGGACACCGGGTCCTGGTGCAGCGCGGGGGCCGGGAGCTCTTCGTGATCGTACCGGCTCAATAGCCGAAGTCCAACGCTTATCTGGGCGATGCGCTGGGCCCGGTCCGCGTGGCTCAGGCGCGGTCCGGCGCGCATCGCGGCGCCGCCGCGGCGCGGGCCGCCATCGCCCGGCGGGAGCGCGCCCGTTATCGGGCCCTCGATGCACTTCGTCGAGCGGATCTACCGGGACCTGTTGCGGAAGGCCGGCCTGTCCAGCTGGGCGCGGCGGGGGCTGCTTTTCCTGGCGGTGCTGATCCGGAAGATCAACCGCGACTCGGTGATGGTGCGGGCCGGCACGCTGTCGTACTGGTCGCTTGTGGCGCTGGTGCCGGCGTTGATCCTCACTGCCCTGGTGCTGCGCGCGCTCGGCCTGGAGGCGTGGCTCTCCTTCTCCACGTTCGCCGGCCGCGCGCTCACCACGCTCCTCCCCAACTGGGACGCCGTGGGCCTCCCCACCCAGGTGGACGCGAAGAAGATCGGCGTGGTCGGTCTCGTGGTCGCGTTCGCCGCGAGCACCCGGATCTTCCTGGCGGCCGAAGAGGCCTACAACCGGGTCTGGAACACCCGCGCCCAGAAGCCGCTCGCCACCCGATTGTCCCTGTACTACGTCACGATCACGCTGGCGCCGGTGGTCACCGCGTTCGGCTTCTCGCTCACCGCCCGGGCCGAGGCCGCCACCTCCCAGCCGCTGCACAAGGTGGTGCCGCTGCTGGTCACGATGGCCGCGTTCATCTTCGCCATCCGCGCGCTCCCCGACGCGCGGGTGCGGCCCCGCAGCGCGATCATCGGCGGCGGGCTCTCCGCGGTGGCGTTCGAGGTCGCGAAGTGGGGCTTCTCCATGTACATCGAGCTCTTCAAGCGGTCCGGCACGGCGGTGCTCGTGTACGGCTCGCTCGCCTTCGTGCCGGTGCTGCTGCTCTGGATCTACATCGTCTGGGTGATCGTGCTCGTCGGGGTGGAGGTCGCGTGCGTGGACCAGCGGTGGATCGAGCTCTCCCGCGCCGAACAGCGCCTGGTCGACGGCGACCACAAGCGGTCCCCCGACGCCTTCTTCGCCCTCCAATGTATGCTGGTGATCGCGGCGAACTTCCAGGCGGGGAAGGGCCCCTCCGAAGAGCCGCTGGTGACCGCGCGTCTGGGCACGGACCCTGACCATGTGGCCGCCGCCTTGGAGACGCTCCAGGAGGCCGGGCTGCTGCTGAGCGTCGGTCCCGCCTACGCCCCGGCAGCCCCGCTCAACTCCCTCACCGGCGGCGATGTGGTGCGTCGATACCGGGAGACCTCACGCCCGCTCGGGGAGCCCGGCGCGCCCGGCGCGGCGCTGGCGGAGGCCGCGCCGCTGGCTCCCGGCCTCGCTTCAACGCTCGCGGAGCTCGTCGCCGGATGAAGCGGATCGCCACCGTGGTGGTGCTCGTGCTGCTCGTCGCGCTCCCGCTGGCGGCGTTGCTCCCGGGCTTCGTGCCGGCGGTCGTGCGCGCGCACGGCGTCGCCGTGGAGAGCGCCCACTGGTGCCGCGCAGGCCTGTGCCTCGGCCCCGCGACCGCCGGACGCATCCGTGCCGCCGACGCCACCCTCGCCTGGGACGGCGTGCTCACCCTCACCGACGTGCATGTCGCCGCCGGGGCCGGCGCCGCGGGCGCCGTCGCCCGCGCGGAGCCGAGCGCCGACGCGAGCGCCGGGGAGCTCCCCGAAGTGCCGTTCGTGCGCCAGGTCCGCGTCGAAGGCCTCGTCCTTGACGGCACCCCGCTCCCTTCGCTCTCCGGCGAGGTGCTCCCCGAGCGCCACCTCACCGGCGAAGGCGCCCGCGTCGACGGCGACGAAGCCGAGCTGACCCTCCCCACCGCCTACGGCGAGGTCCGCGTCGTCGTCACCCCCGGCGAGGGCGACGGCCACCACCTCGTCGCCGAGTGTACGTGCACGCTGACCACCGCCGATCTCGGCGGCACCCTCGCCGACGTACCGGTGCGGGCGGAAGGCGAGCTCTCCGGGCGCAGCTTCCGGGGCCACGCCTCGGTCGGCGCCGTGCACGCGGAGGTCGAGGCCGACGTCGGCGGCCCCACCCGGGTCACGGGCCGCTTCACGCTCCCCGAGACGCCGATCGCGGATGCCTACGCGGTGGTGGAGGGGCTGGTCCCCGAGGCCCGCCGCGCCGACATCCGCGGCACCATCGCGGCGAAAGGCAGGTTCACCCTTGATCCATTCTCGCTGCACGTGGAGCCGACGCTCGACGACTTCGCCGTCGATGGGCTGGTGCGCGAGAGTTACCGCGGTGGTGGCACCTACACCTGGATCGGCCACGACGCCCACGGCGGGGAGGTCACCCGCACCTCCGGCGACGCCGACCCCGACTGGCGCGCGCTCCCCGGCCTCGGAGAGTACCTCCCGATGGCGGTGATCGCGGCGGAAGACGCCCGCTTCTTCGCCCACCCCGGCTACGACGTGGAGGGGATGCTCGCCGCCCAGGACGACAACGCGAAGGCCGGCGGGGTGGTGCGCGGCGGCAGCACCCTGAGCCAGCAGCTCGCCAAAAATCTCTTCCTCCGCGGCGACCGCACGTACGCCCGCAAGCTCCAGGAGCTGCTCTACGCAGTGGAGATGGAGCGGGAGCTCGGCAAGCCGCGCATCCTCGAGCTGTACCTCAACATCGTGGAGTGGGGCCCGGACCTCTTCGGCGCCCGGCAGGCTTCCGAGGCCTACTTCCTCAAGGAACCGCAGGGACTGCTCCCCGAGGAGGCCGCGTTCCTCGCCAGCATCCTCCGCAACCCTCGCGGCGGGTGGGCGAAGGAGTACGCCGGGGGCCGTGTGAACGGCCGTCGGCTCGCCTGGATCCTCGACAACATGGTCGGGCTCGACCCCCAGCTCCGCGCCGAGGCGCTCGGCCGGGACGTCCACTTCGTGCCGCCCGCGGTGGCGGACCGTTAGAGCGCGCCGCTGATGACCCGCCCCCTCACGCTCCTCGCTGCTGGCCTGCTCGCCCTCGTCGCCCTTTCGCTCGCCGCGGAGCCCGCCGAGGCCGCCTCGGTCAAGCCGGTGCCCACGGCGGTCGTGGACCCCGGCCACAAGGGCCTGGCTCGTTGGTTCACGGCGCTCAAGGCGGCGTCCGAGGGGAAGGGGGTCGCGCGGGCGCTCCACTACGGGGACTCCACGATCGCCGCAGACGGCCTCGCGCGCACCGTGCGCGCCCGCCTGACCACGCGCTTCGGGGACGCGGGGCCGGGCTTCGTCTCCGCGGGGCTCAACCCCATGTGGAACCAGCGAAGTGACGTGAGCAGCAGCCGCTCGGGGGATTGGGAGTGGCGCACGATCCTGCTCGGCGGCGCGGGCGGGCGCTACGGCCTTGGCGGGATCGTGGGGATCGTCCGGAGCGGCGGCCACGCGGTGATCCGCGCGATCGACGCCGCGAAGGCCCCGGTTCGGCAGCGCCACGTCGAGCTCTGGTACCAGGGCGGCGCCGGCTACGGCAGCTACTGGGTGAGCGCGGACGACAAGGAGATCGGCCGGGGCGCGGCCGCCGCGGCCGCCACCGAAGATCGCCGGTTCTCCCTCGACATGCCCGACGGGTTCGAGAAGCTCGCCTTCGGCGCCAGCGGCGGCACCGTCCCGGTCTACGGCGTCGTGCTGGAGACGGGAAACCCGGGCGCAACCTGGGAGTCCCTCGGCGTGGTCGGGGTCGGGAGCCGCTCCTTCACCACCTACGCCAAGACGGGGCTGCCGCCGCAGATGGCGCAGCGCGGCGCGGACCTCGTGGTGGTGATGCTCGGCGGCAACGAGGCGGGCTTCCCGGCGCTGCTCAGCCGCGAGGGCGAGGCGTACACCCCGATCTACGACAGCGCCCTGTCCACCATCCTGGAGGGCGCGAAGGGCGCGTCTTGCCTCGTGGTCAGCCCGCTCGACCAGGGCTTCGTGGACGAGGCCGACGGCGCGGAGAAGGCCCGTCCGGGGATGAAGAACCTGGTGCTGGTGCAGTCCCGAGTGGCGACGGCCCACGGCTGCGCCTTCTGGAGCACCTGGGCCGCCATGGGCGGCGCCGGCAGCGCGCTCACCTGGGGCCATGCCCGCGGCATCGGCACCGGCGACCTCGTCCACGTGACGCCCTACGGGCTCCAGCTTCTCGGCGACGCGCTCGCCGACGCCCTGCTCGCCGACTACGACGCCTGGGCCGCCGGCGGCTGAGCCGCCGGCGGGTGAGCCGCCGCGCCGGACCGCCAGCGCCTCAGGCCCGCGACGACCAGGAGCGCGGCCGTGGTGTCCACGCCGAGGTCGAACAGCTCCGGAGCACCCGGCGAGCGTAGCCCGACCACCTGCGCCAGCTCCTGCACCGCGCCCAGCGCCACCACCGCCGGCGGTACCCACGCCAATGGCAGCTTCCGAGCCGCCAACCACGCCATCGTCCCGTACAGCAGCAGGTGGGCGAAAACGTGGAAGGGCTCAGAGTAGACCAGCGCCGCGATCGCCGGGCTGGTGTCCTGCGGGCGTCCGAACCGGATCCAGACGGCGCCTGCGGTGATGCCGAGGCCCCAGAGCACGAAGAGCAGGCGTTGCATGCCCCAGCGGGTATCCGGCGCGTCCACCCGCAGGCGGCGCCGCCGCGGCCGTTGCACCGGCCTTGCACGGTCCGGAGATCACGACTCCCGACGCTGCCCGGCGGTGGGCGGTGGAGGCGGAGGGCTGACGGTCGTTGCGCCTGACGAGGGTGGACCGGGCACCGACGGTGTATGGCGCCCTGATCGGGCTTCAGGTCTCGTCCGGACCGACCTCGCCCAGCTCTTCCCCGATGTTGACCAGCTCGCCGGGCACCAGGCGATCCACGATGGTGCGGAGCGTGGTGAAGTCGACCGGGCGCTGCAGCACGATCGCGCCCTGGGCGACCAGCCGCTCCCGCGTGGTCGACTTGATCCCCGGCGGGGTGACGACGATGCAGTTTCGTCCGAGCTCCGGCGCGGCTTCGGTGAGGCGCGAGTACAGCCGCAGGCCGAAGCTCTCCGGCCGCGGGAGGCTCATCACCGCCACGTCGGGGCGCGCTTCCGCGAGCTGCGGGATGGCGTCGGCTACCGTGGCGAAACTACGTACCTCAAAGATCTCCCCGAGGTGACGTTCCAGCGCCCGGCGCAACAGCGCGTCCTCCTCGACGAGCAGCACCCGGCCGCGCATCGCTGCCTGCGGACGCGCCGCTTCGATCGGCCGCACCGACGCCGGCTGATCCGCCGTGGGGAAGCTCACCTTGAGCCGGGCGCCGGTGCCGATCGCGCTGCCGAGCTCCAGGCTGCCGCCGGCCGAACGGATCGCCTCGCGGGCCATCCCGAGGAACAAAGGGGCAAAGCCCGTCTGTGCCGCGAGGAAGTCGAGGTCGGCGATCCGGCTCTGGACCTCGGAGCTGTAGCCGGCGCCGTTGTCGCGTACCTCGACCACGACGAAGCCGCCCGAGACCTTTCCCTCCACCTGGACCCGCCCGGTATGCTCGGCCGGGAAGCTCTCGGCCGCGGCCAGGAGCACCAGGCACAGGCCCCGGAGGAGCGGGCCGCGCGCCGCGCGCGCCGGGGGCAGGTCTTCCACCACGAACTCGATCTCGATGCGATTCTCGAACGCGTGACCGACGAGGTCTCTCGCCGCTTCGAGCTCCCGGGACAGCCGCACGGGCGTGGGCGCGTCGGCGTCCCGGGTGGAGAAGCGCACCACGTCCTGCGCGAGGGTGCGCAGCCGGGACACCCCTTCGCCGAATTGTTCAATGAAGGTGTCGAGCTCGCGGTCGGTCTGCCCCGGGCGCACACGCCGGAGAAGCTGGTCGAACTCGCGCATCGGGGCGCCGGCGCTCACCAGACGGGCGAGCGCGCGGACATCGGCGAGTCGGGCGAGGACGACCCGGTGATCGGGCTCGAAACAGGCGAACCCGTCGAGCATCCGGCGCACCAGCCCCTCGACGAACACGCTCTCCAACGCGCGCTCTTTGGTGCGCCGGCTCTCGGCGATCACGCCGTCGGTCTCCGCGCGGTCCACGAAGAGGAGCAGGACCGTGTCGATCGTGCCGTCCGGCGCCTTCAGGGCCACCGCGTCGAGCTCGGCGCGCGTGCGGCCGCCGGAGGACCGTACGACCTCCACCGTGGCCGCGTATTTCCCCCGGCCCGCGAGGCGCGTGAGCAGCCCGTCCCAGCCGAGCTCGGGGACCACCATCACCTCGTCGAGCACCCGGCGCCCGCGGGCACGCGCGGCGCCCATGGACGCGAGCCGCTCGGCGCCACGGCTCCAGGCGCGGACGCTCCCATCCGGCGCCGCCACGACCGCCGGGACGGCGATGAGCGCCGAAACCGCACGGTCGAGCTCCCGGACCCGGTCGCCGGGCTCCCCATGGGCAGGCGCCGCCGGCACCGGCGCGGAGACCGGCGCCGCCACGACCGCGATGGCCATGACCGCGCCGCGCTCATTCTGCACCCGCGCCACGTGGAGCTCACACTCCACGGTGTCCCCCCGCTCGCGGCGCAGGGCATGCACTGCGTCGAACCTACCCTCTTGCCGAGCACGGTCCACCCAGGCGAGCATCTGCCCCCGGGGATCTTCTCCGGCGATCACGTTGGAGAGCGGCCGCTCCAGCGCGCTGCGCGGGTTGTACCCGAGGAGCCGCTCGGCGCCACCCGACCAGTGGAGGATCCGCCCCTCGGCGTCCGCCAGGATGACCGCCTCGGGCACCTGCTCCAAGAGCGCGTTCTGCAGGCGCACCCAGTGTTCCAGCTTCCGCCGGTCGGTGACGTCCTCACCGACGGCCACCAGCGACCGGGCCGCGCCTTCCCCCCACCCCGAGAGCTGCCAGCGGATCGTGCGCACGTCCCCCGTTCGGGAGGTGAAGACCCACTCCCCATCCCGCGAACGTTCCCCGCCGAGCACCTTCTGGTGAGCGGCCGCGACCACCTCGCGCAGGGCGGGCTCGGGGCAGACGACGCGCAAAAACGCACGGAGATCGGCCAGATCGACGCCATCGAGGTCCAGCCGTTCACGAAGCGAACGGTTCATCGACACCAGGCGCTGCTCCGCGTCGAGGGCGTAGATCATCGCGCCGGTACGCTCGAGGAGCACCTCGACCGCTCCGGGCGGGAGGCCCGGGAGCGCGGAGGGGAGCACGGTCGCCATGGGGGGAGGGTAACGCGGCGCGGCGCGCTACGTTCCCGATCGATGCGCGCAGTCCGCCTCCCCCACGCCGCCCGGCTGGCCCCGTTCGACGAGCCCGCGGCCACCCTCCCCGTCCTGGGCGGCACCCTGGCCGAGTCCCAGGCGGCGGCGCTCCGCACGGCAGGCCACGCCCTCGGCGAGGACGATCTCCAAGAGCCCCGCCTCGTCTTCGGCGCCCACACCTGGTTCACGGCGACGCTCGTCCGCCGCCTCCTCGCCGTCGGAAAGCCCGGTCGCCTCGTCGTGAGGCACGAAGGGTGGTTGCGACACGTGAGCCCGCTGGCGGACGACCCCGCGCACCCCACGATCGGCGTCGTGCCGGCCGGAAGTCCCGCGAGCGACCTCGCACAGCTGGACGAGATCGAGGTCGACGGGGGCTTCGAGGCCGGCAAGCCGGTGCTCGACCACCCTGCGCTGCTCCACGCGCAGCAGGACCTCGTCTCGGGGATCGCGGTGGCCCACGACGTAGACCACTGGGCACACCTGGTGCGCCTCAACGGCATCGCGCTCAGCGCGCTGGGCCGCGAGCGGGCCGCGGAGTTCGCCGAGGCCCCCTGGTGGACGAAGCTCAGCACCACCGTGTCGGTCCTGTGGCGAGCGGGTCGGCTCCGGGAAGCCGAGGTGCTCCGCGCGCTCAGCCGCGTCGGGGCGCGGGCGAAGCTGCATCCCACCGCGGTCATCGAAGCCTGCGAGCTGGGCGATGACGTAGAGGTCGGCGCGGGGGCGGTGCTCCGCGGCGTGGTGGTCGGCGACGGCGCGCGGATCGAGCCGATGGCCCACGTCACCGCGTCCAGCATCGGTCGGCGCGCCACGGTGGGGCGGCAGACGCACCTCGCCCTGTGTGTGCTCGCGGAAGGGGCCTACGTGAGCGCCGGGGTGGGCCATCAGGCCACGCTCTTCGGCCGGGAGAGCTTCACCGCTCTTGGGGTCTGCACCTTCGACCTGTCGTTCGGTCAGCCGATCTCGGTCGAGTCCGCCGCGGGTCGGGTGTCCGCCGGCACCTTCTTCCTCGGATCCGCCATCGGACACCGCGCACGTGTCGGCGCCGGCGTGCGGCTGGGGTACGGTATGGCCGTGCCCAACGACGCTTTCCTGGTCGCCCCCGCCGCCGACGTGCTCCGCCGCTGGCCCGAGCCCATCTCCGGTCCCGCCACCATCGCCGACGGCGCCGCCGTCCCCGTCGCGCGGAGGTCGCGATGAGGTCGGGCTGGCGCTTCGCCGCCTCGACGGTCTTCGCCGCCGCCTGCTGTCAGGCGCCGCCGGAGTGGGCGGAGATCGCGCCGATGACCGTGGCCGACGGCGTCGACGTGCAGGTGCAGCTCAGCGCCTACGCCACCGGCAATGTCCTCACCTTCGAGGCCGAGGCCGACCCGGGGGTCGTCGTCTCGGTCCTGGGGGACGTCCTCACCGTCACCGGAGAGCCGGGCTTCGTCGGGTACTCCACGATCACCCTCCTCGCCCGCGACCAGTGTGGGCAGGAGACGGCGACGCACGTCGAGGTCGAGGTCAGCGATCGCGAGCGCACCGACGCGTGCTCCATCCGGGTGACGGCGGTCAGCAGCGCCAGCTCGGTGAGCGTGGCCGGGTCGTTCAACGATTGGTCCTCCAGCGAAACGCCGATGGAGAAACAGACGGACGGCACCTGGGCCGTGGACATCCTCCTTCCCGCCGGAGAGTACCCCTACAAGCTGGTGGAAGGCGGCGCGTGGCGGTGTGACCCCGAGCGTGCGACCATTCAGTGCGACGAGGGGCAGGCGTACGACCCCACGTGTCCCACCGGCGGCAACACCTGCAACTCCATGCTGGTCGTGCCCGACTGCCGGGTCGCACAGCTCTCGGTCACCAACGTCAACGTCGACAAGCCGACCGGCAGCCTGGAAGTGGACGGCAAGGCCGACCGAAAAATCACCGAAGGCTGGGCCACACTCGACGGGGAGCCGGTCGACGGCTGGGACGGCAGCACCTTCCACTTCGCCACCTCCGGCCTCTCCGCCGGCCGACACACCCTGCGGTTCGGCGCGGACAACGCCGAGCCGATGTACGTCCCCCTGTGGACCGACGACCGCGACTGGTCCACCGGGCTCTTGTACTTCGCCTTCGTGGACCGCTTCGCGGACGGCGACGCCACCCTCAACGCCGGCGAAGGCGCCGACGTGGACTACGCGGGCGGGGACTGGGCCGGACTTCGGTCGAAGCTCGACTATCTCGACGACCTCGGGGTAACGGTGCTGTGGATCACCGCGCCGTTGGACAACGCGGAGGGCGCGTGGGACGGGCAATGCGGCGCCACCTACGCCGGCTACCACGGCTACTGGCCCCACAGCGACCGCCTCGAAGAACACTTCGGGGATGAAGCGGAGCTGCAGGCCCTGGTCGCCGACGCCCACGCCCGCGGCATGCGGGTGATGGTCGACTGGGTGGCCAACCACGTCCACCGGGACCACGACTGGTACCAGACCCGCCCCGAGTGGTTCAACGAGGAGCACCTCTGCGTGGACGACGACGACGGCGACGGGGTGGTGAACTGGGATCAGCGGCCCGAGAGCTGCTGGTTCGCCGAGTACCTCCCCGACATCGACTACGCCCAGACCGAGGCGCTGGCAAAGTCGGTGGACGCCGCGATCGACTTCGCGAAGACCTGGGAGATCGACGGCTACCGCATCGACGCGGTGAAGCACATGCCGCACAGCGTCGTGGTGAACGCGCAGACGCGCATCCGCGAGGAGATCGAGCACACCGACGCCGGCGGCACCGAGGACTTCCGCACCATCGGCGAGACGTTCGATGGACGAGAGAAGATCGCCAGCTACCTGGGTGACGCCCAGCTCGACGCCCAGTTCGACTTCCCGCTCTACTACGCCGTGGTGCAAGCCTTCGCCCGCGACGAGATCGGCTTGAGCAACGGCGACGGCTCCCTCGCGAGCGCGGTCTCCTCGTCGAACGCTGCGTACGGCGGCGCCTCGATGTCCACGTTCCTCGGCAACCACGACGTGGAGCGCTTCATCGCCCAGGCCTCCGGCGAGGTGTCGAGCCTCGGAGGCGACAGTCCCTGCGGGGACGACGGCTCGCTCCACACCGCCGACACCGCGCCCGGCTATCCGGAGCCCTACGAGCGCCTCCGTCTCGCCTGGACCTTCCTGCTCACCTCCCCGGGCTTGCCCCTCATCTACAATGGCGACGAGATCGGCCTCCCCGGCTACGCGGACCCCGACAACCGCCAGGAGATGCGCTTCGGGAACGACCTCTCGGCCGACGAAGCGGAGACCCTGGCGCACGTGCAGGCGCTCGGGCAGGCCCGCCGTGAGCATCCGGCGTTCGCCCTCGGCACCACCGTCGGCTGGTGGGAGAACGAGCCCGAGGTGTGGGCCTATGCCCGCGCCTACCAGGACGACGCGGTGCTGGTGCTGCTCAACCGCGGCGACGGCGAGCGCACCCTCCAGAACGGGGTGGCCTTTGCCGGCCTCGCCGAAGGTACCTACGTGGACATACTGACGGGGGACACCTTCTCCACCTCCGGCGACAGCCTGTCGGTGAGCGTGCCCGCCCACGGCAGCCGGGTCCTGGTGCCGAGATGATCCTGCTGTTCGCCGCGAGCGCCCTCGCGGTGGAACCGTTCACGTCGACGTGGACGCACGTGAGCGCCAACGGCTACGGCGTGCTCGTCTACGACACCGACCGGCTCACCCAGGGCTGGGATCATGTGTATCAGCAGTACGACGCCGAGAGCTCCAGCGCCGACCTGCTGTACGACAGCTACTTCGGCTACACGGACCTCTCGGGAACCGGAAACTGGCTGGTGGCCCCCGACTCGGTCCGCACCGTGGACGGAACCGGGATTCTCGAGAGCGTGCAGCGGGTGGGCGACCTGGAGTTCACCCAGTACGCGTTCATGCCGATGACGCTCGACGGGTGGGGCGTCGCCCAGGTCACGCGGGTACGAAACACCAGCCTCACGACGCCATCCCCCGCGTTTGAGCTGGCGTCCCTGCACAATTGGAAGCCCGGGGGCACCGAGACCACCGCGCATGACCGCCCGGACATGGTCGTGGAGCGGGGAAGCTCGGTGAACCTTTGGTATCGGGCTCCCGGCGCCGTCCACGCCTCGTGCGAGTCGGTGTACGATTCGGTGCTCCTCGGCCACCGGGTCGCGGGCGACTGCGCCGACTACGGCTCCGACCAGGTGCCCGGCTTCGGCTGGAACATCCCTGCGCTCGGCCCCGGGGAGGACCGCTGGGTCGGCGTCTTCACCAGCAACGACGCATCGCCGGGCTGGGCTGAGCTCGACCACGACGCCCGCACCTGGCTCCGCGACGAGCTCGGCTGGTGGGCGCAGTGGCACGCATCCACCCGCACGCCGCCGGACCTCGATCCCGCCGAGACCGCGGTCTTCCGCCAGCAGCTCGCGCTCCTCACGATGGCGCAGGTGCGCGAGCCGGGACCCCAGTTCGGGCAGATCCCCGCCTCCCTCCCCGTCGCCGCGCCCGACGAAGAATTCCCCCACACCTGGAACATCGCCTGGGTGCGCGACTCGGCCTACGCCATCGCCGCGCTCGCGGGGACCGGCCACCCGGACGAGGCCGCCGACGCGCTCCGCTTCCTGTTCCAGTCGGGGAAAGCCGGGAGGTACGCTGCGTGGCTCGGGCTGGGGAGCTACGGGGTCTCCGTCTGCCGGCTCTATGGCGACGGCAGCGAGTGGTCGGACGAGGACGACACCGGCCCGAACATCGAGCTCGACAATTGGGGCCTGTTCCTCTGGGCGCTCGACCGGACGGCGACCGCGTCTGACGACGGCGTGCTCCTGGCCGAGCTCGGTCCTCGTGCCTTGGATGAGGTGGCCGATCCGCTGATGAGCCAGATCGTGCCCGGAACCAACCTCATCCGCGCGGACAGCTCCATCTGGGAGCGGCACTGGTTCGGCAACGAGAAGCAATTCACCTACACCAGCGTGATGGCCGTCGCGGGGCTGGACGCTGCGGCCAACGTGGCCGACCAGCTCGGAGACCCGCGCGCCGCCGCATACCGCACCGCCGCCGCGCAGATCCGCACGTCGATCGGCCTGCACCTCCACGACGCCTCCGGCGTCCTCGCCGGCAACCTCGCCGAGCTCAACAACGGCGCCGACTACCTCGACATCGCCGCTGCAGAGGCCTACAACTTCGGGATCATCGATCCCAAGGGCAGCACCTTCGCGCCCACCCTCGCCGCGTGGGACGGTGCGCTGCGCGTGCCCAGCGGCATCGGGTTCTCCCGCAACGACGACGGCAGCGCCTACGACACCCAGGAGTGGGCCTTCGCCGACCTCCGACTCGCCCCCGCCCTCCGCCGGGCGTGCGCGACGGCGCGCGCCAGCGAGCTGGAGGACTGGGTGACCCAACAGGCACTGGCGAACGACCGGCAGATTCCCGAGCTGATGGACCCCGACGACGCCAGCTTCGAGGGGCCCACGCCGATGCTCGGCTTCGGCGCCGGCCTCTACGTGCTCGCGATGGCCGACCGCGCCGAGTCCACCGCGACCTGCGCACCCACCGTGAAGCCCCCGTTCACCGATGCGGTCGACGCCGCGTACACCCCCGCATGTGGGTGCGAAACCGAAGGCGCGGCCGGGTTGGCCGCGGCAGCCGGTGCGCTGCTCCTCGCGGCTGGGCGGCGCCGCCGCTGAGCGTCAGCGGCCGAACTCTTCCACCGGCTCGTTGGCCTTCACCACGGCGTCCCACTGGGCGAGGAGCCGGCCGCGGATCACCATGCTCAGCGGCAAGGTGGCGAACAACCCGACGTAGCAGAGCACCACGCCGAGCGAGCCCACGAAGCCCGCCCCCATGCTCCCCAGCCAGGTGAGCAGGAACGGACCGACATTGCGGCGGATCGCACGGATCGAGACCCCCGGGGAGAGCACCGGGAGCGACTCCCCGTTGAAGAGCCGCCGGGTGAAGTCGATGCTCAGCACGCCGATGAGCAGGCTCCCCACGAAGAGGCCGGCGTAGCTGAACAGCATCGAGACCATCATCACCAACGCCGGCAGCGGATTGTCCTGATCCATCCCGGCTGCCGAGGCGCCGCCTGCCACGACCAGCGTCGGGACGAACGTGCAGCCGAAGAAGCAGCCGAGCGTGACCAGGAGCATGGGCAACATGTTGGCGAGGGACTTGAGCCACATCATGAACCCGGCGACGATGTCCTCGCCCAGGATCGGGTCGGGGAGCCCCTCGCCGCCCTCCTGCGCATGCCGGTAGTTCCGTTCCTCGTAGCCGAGCAACTGGAAGATCCCGGCGAGCGGGATGAGCGTACACGCGCCCACGGTGAGGACCTTGTTCATCCATCGCGCATCAGAGGTGACGGCGAACGCGTCGCCAAGCGCGATCTGGCGCGGAGCTTCAGACATGGCCACTCGGGGAGAATCTGGCAGCTAACCGGAGGAACGCCATTCGTCCGGTTCGGGTGATTCCTCAGCGCCCCAGACGGCGGAGCACACCGCCGAGGCGATCCCGTTCTCCGCGGAGCTGCCCGAGCTCCAGCTCCTTTTTGTCTGCCTCGGCGCGAGCGATGGCGAGCTCGCGCCGGAGCGCCTCGGCCTCCTCCGTCTGGCCGGCGAGCCGGGTACCGAGCACCTGCACCGTCTCCCGTCGAAAGCCCGCGATGCCCGCCTGGGCGGCGGCGAGCTGTTCGACGCTCGCGGTGAGGGCGCGGAGCTGGCCGACCAGGGCGTCGACCTCGGCGCGTTTGCGCACCACCTCCGCCTCGGCCGCCTCGCGCCGGACCCGGTCCGCCTCGCCCTTCGCGATGGCGCGCGCGGCCTCCTTCGACCAGCGAACGGCGCTCCAGTCGCGAGTCCGAGCGGAGGGGACCCACGCCAGGAGCGCCGAAGCGGCCCGCTCCGGCGCGTACTCCGCCGCGAGCGCGCGGGCGCCCGCGCCGCGATCCTCGGCGAGCGCGGCGTCCAACGCGACCTCCAGGGTCTCATCGGCCCAGCCGGCGCGGTGGCGGCGGACGCCGTCGGCGATCGGCGTGTCGGCGTCGGTGATCAGCGGCAGACCGGCGCTGAGGTAGTCGAGCTGCCGGAAGGAGAGCGCCAGCTCGCGTTCGACGTGCGGCGAATAGCGGTCCAGCGCTACCGTGGCGCCGGCCAGCGCTGCCTGCCACTCGGCACGCGGGACCACGGGGTGCGACTCCACGCCCTCGATGGCGGGGAGCCCGTAGCTCACGACGGAGGCGCGCTTTCCCAGGTGGGCGACGGCTCGCGCGAGCACATCTCGCGCATCTTGCCAAGGCCAAGGATGACCGCCGACGATCACCCTGGGCTTCCGCGGGCGCCGGGCCGCGGGCGCCGGGCTCGTGGCGAGCGGGACGACCCGGCCCGGGCTCCGCTGGAGGTCCCAGCCGGCGAGTCCGAGCACGCCGAGCCAGAACCACCGTTGGCGCGGGTTGGAGAAGAGCACCTCGTCCGCCGCATCGACGGCGAGGAGCGCCCGACGCGCTTCGTCCTCCTGCTGGCCCTCCCAGGCGGCCTCCAGCAGGCGCGGGGCGTACAGATCGACGACCAGCGGGGCGAGGCCGGCGAGCGCCGGGGCCTCTTCCGGCGCTACGCACAGGATCCAGTCGGGACGGGCCTTCCCCGCGAGGGCGCGGAGATGCCGCGGCCCCGTGAAACCGCCGGGCCCATCCTGAGCGCGGGCGAGCGTGACCCCATCGTGCCCGCCAGCGGCGAGCGCGGTGACGTGCTGGGCGGCGCGGATTGCCCCGCCGGTAGTGGGCTCGGCGCCCTCGGGGAGGCGGCCGTGGTGGACGACGAGGATGCGCACCGGTCGAGGGTATCCGAATTCGCGGTCGGTGCGCCGCGCGCCTGGCGACCTCGCGACGGGTTACCCGCCGCCCGTGACCGACGCGCCGACGCCAGCCGAGCCCAGCCCGACGACCTCCGCCGACCTGACGCACCGTTTTCGCTCGTGGCTGGCCTGGGCGGTGGCCGGCGCCGCCATGTTGTACGTCGCCTTCGGCATCTGGGCGGGGATTCCCGAGGTCGCCAGCGCCTTGGGGCGCTTCCAGTGGATCTGGTTCGTCGTCGGCATCGTTCTCACCGTAGTCGGCAACTACCTCCTGCGTTTCCTCAAGTGGCACTGGCTCCTCGGCCGGCTGGACGTGAAGCTCCCCTGGGGCGAGTCGGCGCTGATCTTCGTCGCCGGGTTGGCGATGGTGATCAGCCCGGCGAAGGCCGGAGAGGTGCTCAAGCCCTACCTGGTGCGGGAGCGTACCGGGGTGCCGATGACCCGCACCATCCCCGCGCTGGTGACCGAACGGCTCACCGACGGGATCGCGGCGCTGATCATCGCCGCCGTCTCGGTGAGCAAGTTCGCGAGCGACAAGACGGTGTACGTGTACGGGGTCATCGGGCTCGTGGCGGTCGGCATCGTCATCCTGATGAACGAGCGCGCGTCCCTGGCCATCCTTCACGCCATGGGGCGGTTGAAGGTGCTGTCCCGCTTCACGGACAAGCTGGAGGAGCTCTACAAGGCGATGCGGCTCTGCCTCGCGCCCTGGCCGCTCTTCGTCACCATGGTCATCTCGGGGATCGCCTGGTTCGCCGAGTGTTGGGGCTACCAGCTCATGTGGCGCGGCTTCGATCGCGACGTGTCGTTGGAGGCGTCGAGCTTCCTGTACGCCTTCGCTACGGTCGCGGGGGGCGTTTCGCCCGGCGGATTGGGCGTCGCCGACACCATGCTCGTCGGCATGCCGATGACGCTGCTGGCGCTCCCGAAGGACGAAGTCACCGCCGTCTCGATGCTCATCCGCACCGCCACGTTGTGGACCGGCGTGCTGATGGGCGCGATCGCGCTGCTGTTCGTGAATCGCCTGCTGGCCCGGCCCCGACGCGCGGCCTGAAGGGTCGTTGCGCGGGCCATGGCGCGTGAAAGCGCGCTACACTGCGGCATGCTCCTTTGGGCCCTGACCGCCGCCAAGGCGGGAATCTTCGAGGATGTCGGCGTCGGTGCCGTCGTGATCGTGGACGACTCCGGTGACGCCGCGTCGGGCGTGGCGGCCAGCACCGGCGGGGGCTCCATCTGGGTCGGGGCGGCGGTGGGTCCCCCCACCGAGGCGCTCCCGTTGATGCGGAAGTGGGACATCCGGGCGGGGTGCGTCACCCCGGTCTTCATGCCCCGCAGCAGCTCCCAACGCGATGAACGTTCGGAGACCAATCACGCTCCGCCTCCCGCCCATCCCACCGGCCCCCCGCCCAAGCCCGAGGAGCCGCTCGTGCTCGGCTCGCCGTGTTTCACCCTCGGCGCCGACGCCTGGGAGGGCGACGCCCTCCGCATGGACTTGGGCGGCGAAGGCCTGGTCGACCTCCTGAAGCTGGCCGACATCCCGTCGCGAACCGGCTGGCTCGGGCCGACGTTCGGGGGCCGCAGCACGGTTCGTTACCCCACCGGCGGCGGACCCGGTCGTGGGGAGCTGATGGTCACGGGAGGGCTCGGCGGGGGCGGCAACCTCGATGACGTCTTCCTCGCGCGCGCCGAAGCACACGTGGAGTGGGAGCCCGCCACCTTCGCCTGGACCTTGCGCGGCGAGGCCCTCCTCGCGTTGTCGCTCGCGCCGACCGACGTCCCGCTGCTGCTACAGCTCCGGGCGACCGGCGGGCTCGACCCCGCCGACGCGTTCGCCCCGTCGGGCGAACTGGCCACCCTGGTCGGCTACATCTTCCGCTGATCGGGACGCTCCGACCCGCCGACGGGTTCATCCGCGGCGGCGCGAGCCGTCATCTCACGCACCTTTGGCACCCCCCGCTTTGGCGGTCCACCCTTCCGTACGCTAACCGGCGAACTCGGAGTCTTGCGCATGCACCTGTCCCGCTCCTCGATCCTCCGCGGCTGCCTCACCGTCGGCGCCGTGATCCTGAGCACCCCGGCGCTCGCCGGCTCGGCGATCACCGCCTCCTCGTTCATGACCGACTCCGCGGGCAAGCACACCGCCGACCTCGCGTTCGACGGCCTCTTCGAGACCGGCTGGGCCGAAGGCGAGATGGGCCCCGGCGCGGCGAGCTGGATCGAGATCGATCTGGGCACGGCCACCAAGCTCGAAGACGTGTCGATCTGGCCAGGCGACATGGAGAAGGGCACCCGCACCTACAAAGAATACGCGCGCCCGAAGGTGATCCAGCTGTGGGTGGATGGCGCCAAGGTCGGCGACACCGTGCGCATCCAGGACGAGATGAAGCGGGTGGACCTGCCGCTCTCGGTCACCGGGCGCAAGGTGCGCGTGGAGGTGGTGGAGTCCTTCGAAGGCGGCGTCTACACCGACATGTTCATCTCCGAGATCGCGGTGAACTTCACCGAGGGCGAGCGCGCCCGCGCCGTCGAGAAGGTCGACGCGTGGCGCGACTCCAAGGAGGGCCTCGCGCTCCAGAAGAAGTACGAGGAGCTGGCGCTCGCCGCCTACGAGAAGCACAAGGCCGAGCCCGAAGACGAAGCTTCGCTCCAGTTCCTGATGGACGCCGCGGGCGAAGGCCCCGAGTACCTGCGCAAGAAGGTCAGCGCGCTGGTGCCGGCCGGGTACCGCGCCGCCGGCCTCGTCCCCGACGAGATCGCGATGAAGGCGCTCAAGAAGCTGAAGGACCCCTCCGGCATCCCGGGGCTGGAGTACGCGGCGATGCGTGCGATCGGACGCCAGCAGGAGGCGATCCAGGACGACGTCGAGTACTTCTGGGCCTGGCGCGACCTCGCGAGCGGCGGCCGCCACAACATCCGGGCCTTCGGCGAGAAAGGCTGGGAGGTCGGAGCATTCCAGAGCTTCGGCGAGCCCCTGGCCATCGAGGTGGATCGCCTGGGCATCCCCTACGTGGCCGACGTCGGCAACAACCGGATCCAGCGGTTCTCCCCGGCGGGCGTCTCCGACAAGCAGTGGGGCGCCCCCAAGGACGTCAGCGACTACTGGTTCAGCTCTCGCCGGCCCTGGTACGCGGCCGGCTCCATGGCGAACGAGGACAGCGGCTCCTTCGAAAACCCCGTCGACATCGAGCTGATCCCCGGCAAGGACGCCGACGGCTTCATGGTGCTGGACGCCGCGGGTCGCCTCCAGATCTTCGACGAAGAGGGCAACGGCAAGATCGGCTGGACCGTGCCGGTGGACGACGCGGTGCAGCCCAAGGTCGGCGGCGAGGGCTACCTGGCCTGGATGCCGAAGAAGAAGCAGATCGTCGCGATCATCGGGAATGATGCCGTCGTCTTCGACCCCAAGTCGGAGAAGCTCGGCGCGTGGGTGATCCAGGACGGCACCCCGAACGCGGTGGAGGTCGGCGACGACGGCAAGCTCTACATGGCCTTCGGACGCAAGATCGTTACCTACAACGCCGATGGTTTCCGCTATGGCACGGTCATCGATCAGGCGATCCTCGGCGAGGGGTTCGAGGACCTCGACGTGACGCTCGACGAGAAGGGCGAGATGTGGTGCCTCACCGACACCGGCTGGGTGTTCAAGTTCAAGAAGCCCGGCAAGCTCGAATGGAAGGTCCGCGCGGTGGACCACGATCTGATCCACCCCCGCTTCGCCGTGTACCAGGGCACTGTGCTCATCACCGATCGAGACAGCATCACCCCGGTGGACGCGATGCAGATGCACCTCGACGAGGTGCAGGCCCAGGAAGAGGCCGCCGCGGCCAAGAAGGCCGAAGGCAAGAAGTGACGTGAAACGCTCCACCGGCGCGCTCCTCGGGCTGGTGGCCCTCGTGGCCACCCTCGGGGTGCTCCGCGCCACGCAGGGGCAGGATCCTCGCCTCGACGACGACGAAGCCAGCGCGCCCATCGTCCCTGCGCCGGAACCCGCGCCCGCGCCCACCGCCCCCCCCACCGGGCGGGTGTGGACCGTGGAGAACATCCGGGAGCTCAGCCCCGTGGCTCCGCCCCACGAGGATGCGGTGAGCCGGCCCATCCCGACGATCCCCGACTACGACGAGACGCTGCTCACCCTCGGCAAGGTGGTGGAGGCCCGCGACGGGGACCCCGACAACGCCTGGGCCATCGCCCATGGAATCCTCGCCCGCGGCCCTGAATTCCGGCTCACCAACCAGCTGCCCGCGGTGCCCTACCTCTTCTCGGTGTACGCCGAGCCGCGCACCATCGGCCCGCTCACCTTCGTGGGCTTCCCCGCTGAACGGGGGGGCGTGCCGGTGGAGTCGCACACCGACCTCATCCTCAAGAACCTCAGCGAAGTGGGGGTCACGCCCGACGCTTCGTTCCCGATGGGCGCTTCGGCCGTGACCGCGGCCGACCTGTACCGCTACACGCTCTTGAAGACGTGGCTCAAGGCCTCAGAGAACAAGTCGAGCTTCAAGGACCCCAACGACATGCCCTGGGGCGTACAGGCGCTCGCCGCCTGGGCCCCCGACGCGGACCTGCGTTGGGTAGCCGAGAACGGCACCCCGATGGACCTCGACAGCCTCACGGACGCGATGGTGCTGCTGCTCACCCGCGAGTCGAAGTTCATGTTCGACGCCATGAGGGCGGGCGAACCCTTCGAGCGCAAGGGGCAGCCCCTGTTCTCCTACACCTGCGGTGGCGCGCATCTCCTCCAAGGCACCGCGTACGCGGTCGCGCGCGGCTTCGGAAAACCCGAGGACCGGAAGTACGTGAGCGCGCAGGGGCCGCTCCTGCTCTACCGGCTCCCGATCGAGCTGGGCATCTACGACGCCGCCATCACCCAGCACCGCGAGTTCCGCGAGAAGCTCCTGGTTCAGCGGATGAAGTTCCTCGGGCACTGGCTGGAGTCGATGAGCCGCCTCCAGATCCTCGGGCTGTTCAGCCCCGACGACCTTCAGCTCACCCAGATCGAAGGCGCCGCCCAGAACCTCGTGGTGACGATCCGGGCCCTGAAGAAGCAGGGCACCTTTGACGACCTCGACGCGATGCGCACCCGCGATCCGCAGCTCTACCTTGACGTGATCGGCGACGCTGCGCACGGGATCCGTGGGCTGGAGCTCGCGCTCGGGCGGCAGAAGCTGCGGTGGTGAGACCGACCCGGGCTAGCCGAGCAGCGACTGCACCCCGATGAGCAGCCCAACCGCCCCGAAGAACCACACAAAGCCGAGGACGAACCCCCAGCGGTCCAGCTTCGCCGCGAGCGCCTCCCGGCCCTCCTCGACCATCCGGCGGGAGAGGATGGCGAGCGACCCGCAGATCACCACCTGCGCGAGCGCGACGAGGTGCACCCGGTCGATGAGGGTGAAGTCCTCCGACCGACCGAGCACCGACTCCACCGCGCGCATGTTCACCACCACCGCGAACAGCGCACCCACGACCATGCTCATCCGGGAGCTCATCAGCGACGTCTGCCGAGCGTCCAGCCGGAAGGAGAGCTGAGCGACCAGCACCGCGCTGACGACGCCGGCGATGAGCTTGGCGAAGGTGCCGAGGCCGGTGCGATCGACCGCCACGGACACGGTGAGTCGGGAGTAGTCGCTGGTGCTACGGCCGGCGAGCTTCGGATCCCCGAAGACCGTAGGGTAGGTGTAGGTCCATCCCCGGACCAACGCGGGGCCGATCGACCAGCCGTCGAGGTGGGCCTCGGGGTCGATCCGGGTGCCCGGGAGGTCGGGGAGGAGCCGGAACGCCTGCACCTCGTCGTCGGTGTACTCGAAGACCATCTCCAGGGTGTGGTGGTCGAAGGGGAACGCCGCCATGTCCCACTCGTGGTCGAAGCTGGCGCTCACCTTGCGGTAGGCCCACCAGCGGCCGGGCACCCGCTCGAGCGGCCCGACGATCTCGTCCCCGCGGTCGGGCTTTCGGCCGTTGATCATCTTGACGCCGGTGAGCGGCGTGTAGTTGGCCCCGCAGTCCGACCAGATCCAGTAGTCGGCGCCGAAGCTGTGATCCGCCGGGGAGAGGTGGTTGAGGTTGATGACGTACACCCCGACCACACACGAAGGGGGGCGCCCCGCAGCCGGATCGGCCGCCGCGCCCGCGGTCGGAACGGCCGGGGCCGGCTCCCCCGAGTCCGCGTCGCCAAGGCCGCCCGGTTCCGGCAGCGTGGGCGGCCCGGCGAGCGCCGGCGCCGCCGCGACCGCCGCGAGAAGCCAGAAGAGGGCACCCACGCCTCAGCCCGCCGCCGACTCGGTTCCTGCCCCGCTCACGGTCTTGCCGGCGAGGTAGGTGCCCGAGCTGATGCCCATGAGGCTCAACAAGGTCGCGCTGAACTCGGGCATGGTCAGCCGCGCATAGACCTCGTAGACGAAGATCACCCCGAGGACCACCGTCCACACCGCGATCTGCGCCCGCTGGAGGCTCACCCCGGCGGGATCCCGCACCAGGTCGGTGAAGAAGCCCTCGGTCTCCCCCTTGCGAATGGCAGCCTGGAGCGCGCTGAGCGCCTCTTCATTGAGGCGCACGGCGTCGTCGGCGGTGCGCCGCTCGTCGTCGGTGTGGTCGGCCCCGTCGAGCCTGGCCCGGGAGGCGTAGAGCCGCAGCGCTTGCTCCCGGAGCTTCTTCTCCTTGCTGATGAGGCGCGTGGTGTGGGAGCTCCCCAGGGCCTCGCTCGCGAGGGCCGTGCCGCTGCTGATGGAGATGAGCGCGAGGACCGAGGTCGAAAGGCTGTCGAGCTCACCGGTCATCAGCCATACGAAGAGGTAGGCGAGCACCGAGAGCACGAACCAGAACGCCTGCTGCACCCGGGAGAGGCTGTAGGGGCGGAGCCGCTCCTCACGGTCGGCGGAGCCGCTCGGGTCGCGCAGCAGCGCGGTGGTGCGCCCGAGGAAGCCCACGATGGCCAGGGTGCCGAGGGCGATGATCAGGAAGGCCACGAACGGCCTGGTGGGGATCTGGGTGAGCATCAGCGGCACGGATCCGTTCTTCCGCGGGTAGGAACGGGTGTCGGACGAGCCAATGGTCGCCTGGACCACCTTGCGGAACGCGGTGGGGTGGCCGAGGAGCTCCTTCCACGCGTCGTTTCCCTCTTCCGTTCGCGCGAGGAGGAAGCCAACGTGTCCGTTGTCCGGATCACACCGGGAGGGGTGGATTCCCCGCATCGGGAGCCCCGCGAGGAACAGGACGAGGGACTCACACTCCCCCCCGGCGTCGTCGATCGCCTGCGCGAGGCCCTGGACATCGAGGGTGAGCATGTCGCCGAGGCGCGCCGCCTGGTCGGGGCACAGCCCGTCGCCGTGGTGTTTGGCGCGACACTCCTTGCGGTCGGATTCGGTGAAGGTGACCGCCTCGGACCACGCGTCGAGGACCATGACCGAGGCGCGCGGCGCCGCAGCCGCAACCGGCGCGATCACGGCCGGTGTGATCGGCGTTCCGTCCATCGCCACGGGTACCGCCTCGGTGACCGCCGACGCCTCCGCGACAGGCCCGCCTTCATCCTGGGCCATGGCCGTCATCGGCCACAGGCAGACGAGCACGACGAACATGACTGCACCTACGATCCGCATCGTTGACTCCACGCGGGGCACGGCTGGGTGACCGTGCGCGGGGAGTCTACACCCGGCTACACTGACCATGATGGACGTCGTCTTCCTCTCCCCCAGCTACCCGCCCGAGATGCAGCAATTCACGCGGGGGCTCGCCGAGGTGGGCGCCCGGGTGCACGGGGTGGGCGACACGCCCGTCCACGAGCTCCCGCCGAGCGCGCGGCGCTCCCTCGCTTCGTATCTGCACGTCCCCGCGATGGGCGACCCCGTGGACGTACGTAGGCGAATCCACGCGTGGCTCGGCGGCCGCCGCCCCGATCGCCTGGAGGCGCTCTGGGAGCCCGTGGCGCTTCTGGCGGCCCAGTTGCGCGAAGACCTCGGGCTCCGCGGCATGAGCGTGGACACCGTTCGGGGCTTCCGCGACAAGCCGCTGATGCGCGAGCGGGTGCAGGCCGCGGGTCTGCGGGTTCCGCGGACGGTCCGGGTGCGGACGGTGGCTGAAGCGCGCGACGCGATCCGCGTCGTCGGCTACCCGGCGATCCTCAAGCCGGTCGATGGTGCCGGCGGCGCCGACACCCACCGGGTAGACGACGAAGAAGGTTTTGAAGGTGCGCTCGCGTCGATGGCGCACGTGCCGGAGGCCACCGTCGAGGAGTTCATCGACGGCGACGAGTTCACCTACGAGACCCTCTGCGTGGACGGACGGATCGTCTACGAGAGCGTGTGCCGGTACGAACCGGGGGTGCTCGTCGCCCGCCGCAATGAGTGGATCAGCCCGATCATCCATGCCTTCCGCTCGGTGGAGCTCCCAGAGCTTCGCGGCGGCGTGGAGCTCGGCCGTGCAGCCGTCGCGGCGCTCGGCATGGGGACGGGCGTCTCCCACATGGAGTGGTTCCGAAAGCCCGACGGAACGGCCATCTTCGGGGAGATCGCCTGCCGTCCCCCGGGCGCCAACATGGTCGACCTGATGAACTACGCCGACGATCAGGACCTCTACCGGGACTGGGCCGCGGCCGTGGTCCACGGGCGAGTCCCGGCCCGGCCACCCCGCCCGTGGTCGGCGGCGATCGTGTTCAAACGTGCCGAAGGGCGCGGACGCATCCAGCGGGTGGACGGGCTCGACACCTTCGTGGAGCGCCACCGCGCCAACCTGGCCCGCGTGGACGTGCTCCCGATCGGCGCCCCGCGCCGCGACTGGACGCAGACGTTCCTCTCCGACGGCAACCTCGTGGTGCGGCACCCCGACGACGCGGACACCCTGGCGCTGGCGCGCGAGGCCGCCGCGACGATCAAGCTGTTCGCCAGCTGATCCCGCCCGGCGGCGTCCGCCAGAGAAAACGCCGACCGTCTCTCGAAGTGCGACCGTGCGCTTGCCGTCGGCCTCTTGAATCGCCGAGGGTGGGGATGCGCACCATCGCGCTCCGCACCACGGGGCCGATCCGGAAGGCGGACCGCGACCCGCTACTGGAGCGGGATCGGCGGGTCGGCGAACACCTTTGCCTTCAAGCCGGCGTTCTTCTTCTGGAGGTCGGTGTCCTGCGCGGCGGTGAACGCCTCGAACGCGGCCTTGTCCTTCAGCGGCTTCTCCGAGGCGACGATGACCACCTCGCCCGTGCAGTCCTTCGGGAGGTGCCACTGGAGCTGGCCAACCGCCGGCTGCACCCGGGCAACCACCTGGTCGGGCCACGTGCGCCCCGCGCCGGTCACCAGCGCGGTGTGGACCTCGATCTTCGAGTCCTTCTTGCAGGTGGCGATCTTGGTCACGTAGATGCCGTACTGGAGCGAACCATCCGCCTGGGCCAGGGTGCGGTACCGCTGGGCGGCCATCGCATCGCTGTCGGCTTCGGAGCCGAGCGCCAGGAGCGTGTTGCGCGCCTGATCGACGGCCGGCTCGGGCAGCGTCGGGGCCGCCTTCTTGATCTCGGTGATCGCGGCCTGCTCGGCCTCGACGTTGACGCCGGCGACCGAGCCCACCCCCGCCGCGTCGGCGAACGCGCCGACAATGTAGGTGGCGAGCTCCTTGTCCTTCTCCGCGGCCAGCTTCGCCGCGAGGACGGGAACCGCGTCCTTCCCGAGGTTGCGGCTGAGCGTCTCGAGGATGGACTTGAACCGGGTGGGGTCGCCCTTCTGGCTCTCGAGGCCGGCGTTGAGCGCCTCCACGGCGGCCGGGACCCGGCACTCATCCAGCCCCGCGTACCACCGACCGCTCCAGAACTTGTCGCCCACGGCCTTCTGGGTATCCAGGAAGAACGGCGGCACGACCGCGTTGGTGCACTGCTCGCCGAGCACGTTGATGAAGGCGCTCTTCTCGTCGGGCTGAAGGGTCTCCACCCAGGTGCGGATCGTATCGCCGAGGCCGAGCTCGATCGCCTTGACCGCGGCCGCGTCGGCCCCGGAGCCGGCGATGATGCGCTTCCACGCTTCAGGGGCGGTGGCCTTGCCCGCGGCCGCGTCGCACGTGGCCACATCCAACCAGGCCTTTCCGGCGGTGTTCGGGCTCGCGTCCGCCAGCGCCTTCTGGGCCTCCGCCAGGCACGGCGGGCCGGCAGGAGCGGACTTCGGGGCGGCGAGGGCGGTGAACGTGAGAGCGAGCAGCACGGGGGTACCTCCAGGGCCGCCCGTATACCCCGAAACGCGGCCGCCTGTCCCGCTGGGCGACGTCGCGCGGTGTCATGGTGACCGACGGCACGGCGGCGGCACCGACCAGGGGATAGGCTCCCGACGATGGCCGACGACCCCTCGATCACCCGCCTCACCCGCCTGGTGAAGCTCACGCTGGCGATCAACGCCGCGATGATGTTGGTGAACGGGGCGCTGGGCTATTTCCTGCTCATCTACGTGGTGAACGAGTCCGCCACCGTGGAGGGCGTGTCCATCGGCGCCGCCGGCACCGAGGCCACCAACGGCGATCCGCGCGCCGACATGCGGGAGTTCTTCAAGCGTACCAACTCGCTCTTGGAACGCACCGCCCGCCGCCACGGCACCAACCCGATGGACGTGTGCCCGACGACCGAGGAGTTCGACGCCGCCGTGGAGTCCCGCACCATGCACTCTCCGGAGAGTGAACTGGTGCTCCAGAAGCTCCGCGAGGGGTACGACTACTACAACCTCACGTGGCCCGTGGCGGTGCCTCAACGTTGAGCCCTTGATGCTTGCGCGGGGCGGCGCTATACGCGCGGCCACCCCGGAGCCGAGCATGATGCAACTCCCCCATGAGATGCGCGACACCATGGTCGAGCAGCTCGACGAATACTTCGACGCCCAGACTGGCACGCCCGAGCCCGAGACCGTGGCCGCCCACCTCGTTGAGCTCATCGCCACCGTGGCCGAGGAGCTCAAGCTCGACGACGCCGATGAGCTGTTGTTGAAGCTGGAGTCCTCCGGCGAGCTCGATGCGTCGCTCCTTGAGGTCCTCGAAGAAGAATTCGAGAGCAACCAGGAGTTCGAATTCACCGGTGAGGACGTCGTGGCCCTCCTGGAGAAGGTCTGCGACATCGAGTGGACCACCAAGGACGAAGACGACGACGTCGAAGAAGACGACGAAGACGACGAAGACGACCCCGACGGCTTCTTCGATGAGATGGGCGGCGAGGACGACGACGACCTCTGACCGACCTGCGGCGGCCCCGCCCGCCCGTCCGGAATACGCGGAGAGCATGCAGACCCGCTCGTGGTGGGGCCTCGTGGCCGGCTCGTTGTTCGTCCTGTCCGCCGCGCCGGCCGCCAGCGCGGCGGTCACTCCGTCGGAAGATGTGCTGGCGGTCCTCAAGGGGGCCCTCGGCGAGGTGTCCGAGCAGCTCGCGAAGGAGCCGGACCCGGCCTACTTCGTAGAATACGAGCTGGTGGACCATCGGGAGCTCACGATCCAGGGCTCCCACGGCGCGGAAGCGGGCACGGTTCCCGAGCATCTCCGCTCGCTGGACGTAGATGTGCGCGTCGGCTCGATGCAGCTCGACAGCACCCACAAGCTCCGCGACCAAGGCTTCTTCTCCGAGACGCCCCGCCCGCAATGGTACGTCGGCTTCGACGGCCCGCTCGACCCCCTCCGTCGCCAGCTCCTCCGCGCCACCGACGACGTGTTCCGCGCCGGGCGTGCCCGTCTGGTGAAGGTGCGTAGCAACGAGCAGGTGAAGGTCGCGCGCACCGACACCTCGGCCGACTTCTCGGCCGCCGCGGCCGTGACCCTGGACGCCCCCGCGCCCGCCATCGTGGTGGACACCCCGGCCTGGCAGGCGCTCACCCGCGAAGTCTCTTCCATCTACCTGCACTACCCCGAGGTCTACGACAGCGCCGTGCAGCTGGTCGTGACCGAAGACGACCGGTGGATCGCCACCAACGAGGGCACCGCCGTTCGGGACGCATGGCGCCACCTCCGCGTGGCCACCTGGGCGCAGACCGTGGCGGACGACGGGATGAACCTGTCGGTCTACGACTACGTGGACGTCGCCTCAGCGGACCACCTCCCTGACCGCGCGGCGATCGAGGCGATGACGCGCGGGGTGGCCGAGCGGGTGGTGGCGCTGCGCCACGCGCCGGTCATCGACCCGTGGACCGGCCCCGCGATCCTCCGGGGCCGCGCCGCCGGCGTCTTCTTCCACGAGATCTTCGGCCACCGCATCGAGGGACACCGACAGAAGGATGAGGATGAAGGCCAGACGTTCACCAACCGGGTCGGGCAGTCCATCCTCCCGGCGTTCCTGAGCGTGGTCGACGACCCCACCCTCGCCCGCCTCGGCAACGTCGACCTCAACGGACACTACGCGGTGGACGACGAGGGCGTGGCCGCCGAGCGCGTCCCCCTCGTCGAGCACGGCGTCCTGAAGAACTTCCTGATGTCGCGCGAGCCCGTCGCCGGCTTCGGGCGCAGCAACGGGCACGGCCGCCGCCAGCCCGGCAACGCCGTCGTCGCCCGGCAGGGCAACCTGATGGTGCAGGCCGACGGGGTGATCCCCTTCCCCGAGCTGCGCAAGCGCCTGGTGGACGAGGTGAAGAAGCAGGGCAAACCCTGGGGGCTCATCTTCGATGACATCTCCGGCGGCTTCACCTTCACCGGGCGGAGCACGCCCAACAGCTTCGCCGTGCAGCCCGTGACCGTGTGGCGGGTGTACGCCGACGGCCGGCCCGACGAGCTCGTGCGCGGGGTGGACCTCATCGGCACCCCGCTGACCACCTTCGCGAACATCCTCGCCGCCGGCGGGGAGACCGAAGTGTTCAACGGCGTGTGCGGCGCGGAGAGCGGCTGGGTGCCGGTGAGCGCGAGCGCACCGAGCCTCCTGGTGAAAGACGTAGAGGTACAACGCCGAGAGAAGGGCAACGATCGACCGCCGCTGCTCGGTGTCCCCGGGGGTGCCCGATGAGCCCGCTGCTCTTCGCGGCCGCGCTCGCCGCGCCCACCGGGACCATCCCGGCCCCGTCGACCGTGCTCCAGTCCGCGCTGAGCGCCGAGCTCGACCGCGCCCGCGGCCTGAAGCTCCCCGACGGCGCCCCGCCCTACCTCGTGCTCTACGACGTGCTCGACGGCGCGATGCGCGATTCGCTCGCCGAGGATGGCACGCTCGTGCGCTCCACGGACGAACGGTACCGCAACGTCCGCACCGAGGTGCGGGTGGGCGACTACACGGTCGACTCGTCCAACTTCAGCGGCTTCGGCGAGCCGGACGGCGTGGAGTCGCGTCGACTGCCGGTCGAGGACAACGAGCTGGCCATCCGCCGCGAAGCCTGGCTCGCCACCGACACTGCGTACAAACACGCGGTGGAGACCCTCTCGCACAAGCTCGCGGCGCGCAAGGGCCTCAAGGAGCCGCCGCCGCCCGACTACCAGCCGGTACCCCCGACCGTGCGCGCCCCGGGCGCCCATCCCGGGAACGCCTGGAGCAACGAGGAGGTGGACGCGCTGGCGCGGTCGCTGAGCGCTGCGGCGTCCATCCCCGGGGTGGAGTCCGCGCAGGTGGAGGTCCGGGACTGGCACGGCTGGCGCCTGCTCCTCGACACCACCGGCACCGCCGCGTGGCAACCCACCGGCAACGTGGTCATCCGCGTCGAAGCCAACGTCCGCCGCGCCGATGGCTCCTCCGTTCGCGACGCTCGGTGGTGGGTGGGCCGCGACGCGAGCTCGCTCCCTGACGCCGCCGCGCTCGAAGCCGCGGCGCACGACATGGCCACGCGCCTGCTCGCTACCGCCGCCGCGCCAGCGCCCAAGCCCTGGCTCGGCCCCGTGCTCTTCGAAGGCCCGGCTGCGGCCGAGCTCTTCAGCCAGCTCCTCGCCCCCGAGCTCGCCGGCACCCGGCCGATGGAAGAGGACGACTCCGGCGACGACTTCGGCGGCGGCGCCGTGCCCCTCGCCCGCCTCGGTCGCCGCCTGCTCCCCGAAGGCTGGACCGCCTGGGACGACCCGACCAGCCACACCGGCGCCGCGGGCGAGTACGCGATCGACCACGAAGGCGTCGTCCCCCACAAGGTCGACCTGATCTTCGACGGCGTCCTCAAGGACGTCTTGATGTCGAGGATTCCCGGCAAGGACCGCACCGAGTCCACCGGCCACGGGCGCGGGCTCGGCAACGACCGCCGCGGGGCCCTCCCCGGGTTCGTCCACGTGAAGCCGCCGAAGCTGCTCGCCGAGAAGAAGCTGCGCGCGGACGCGATCCGCCTCGCCAAGGAGGTCGGGCAGGAGGGGGTGCTGGTGATCCAGCGGCTGATGCCGCCCGCGATGGTCGACCACCTCGACGTGGCGTTCTCCGGGGAGGGCCCGCTCGCGGGGCTCACCGCGCCGTACGAAGCCTGCCTGCTCCACGCGAACGGAACCTGCGATCCGGTGCGGAACCTCCGCTTCGTGGGCGTGGATCGGCGGGCGCTGCGCGACATCGTCGGGGCGTCTGCAGGCGCCGGCCCGATCGACATGCTCGACGGCCCTCCGGGCCCGCAGCGCTACATGATCGGCGCCACCGGCGGCGTGCCCGTCACCTGGGACGTGCCCTCGGTGCTGGTCAGCGAGATGGAGCTCGACGTGGCGGTGGGCGGCGAACCCCGCGTCCTGGCCATCGAGCGGAAGTGAGCCGGCGCCGGCCCGCCCGCTGGGCGCTGCGCGCCGCGGTGTACGGCGGCTCGGCGGTCGCGGCGACGTGGCCGCTGGTCCTCCACCCGACCCTCACCACCGTCGGTGGGGTGCGGACGGACGTCTACAACGCCCTCTGGTCCTACTGGTTCGTGGCGCACGGGCTCGCCGAGGGGCGCTTCCCGACCCACACCACCCTGCTCGACTACCCCAGCGGCGGGACCCTCCTGGTGGCGGATCCACTCAACGCGGCGTTGGCCGCGCCGATCACCCTCGCGTGGGGAGCGACGCTCGCCTACGCCTTGACCGTGCTGGTGCACGTGACGCTCGGCGGGCTCTTCGCGGACGCGTTGGGGAGGCGCCTCGGCGGCCGCGGCTGGATCGCCGGGCTCGCCTACGTGTGGGCGCCGATCTGCCTGTCGCACCTGCAGAACGGCTCCTCGGAGGCGGTCGCGCTCGCATGGTTGCCGCTGGCCGGGTTGCTGGCGGCCCGGGCGACCGAGCCGGAGGGGCGGTCGTGGCTGCGGGTGCCACTCGCGGGGCTCGGGCTCGCCCTGGCCGCGGTGGGCGGCGGCTGGTACGCCGGGGTCGGGGCGTTTCTCCTGGTCGGTTCGCTGGCGCTGTTCCAGAAGGGCGGCTGGCGGCTGTGGCCGGCGCTGGTGCTCGCCACCCTGCTCCTCCTCCCCCTCGCGCACGCCTACAACCTGGCGAGCCACGCCGCGGACGGGCTGGTGGACATCAAGTCGGCCGAGACCCTTGCCCGCCTCCGCCGCACCGTCGGCGCCGCAGACCCCCGCGTCTTCGTGATGCCGGGGGACTTCCGCGCGCCGGACTTCAGCCACCTCGAGCAGAACGCCAGCGACCTGGTGCACACCGCGTACCTCGGCTTCGTGCTGCTCGGCCTCGCGGCGTGGAAGGGTCGGAGCCGCGCGCTCTGGCTCACCACCGTCGCGAGCCTGGTGCTGGCGATGGGCCCGGTCCTGGTGATCAACGGGGGCCCCGTCCCCTGGCACATGCACGCGCTGCCGCTTCCCTACGCAGCGCTGGAGCGCCTCCCCGGGTTCGACGGGCTCTCCCTGCTCTACCGCATCGCCACCGTCGCCCCTCTCGCCCTCGGGCTCCTCGCGGACCGCGCGCCGGGCTGGCTCGGGGCGTTCATCGTCGCGGAGTCGCTGCTGATCTCGCCAGCGCGGCACCTGCCGGAGGTGTCGGACGCCTCCGCTCCGGCGCCACTGGTCACGCTGCGAGACGCCCCCGACGGCGCGGTGGTGAGCCTGCCGGCCGGGTACGCCCGAACCCGGCTCTTTGAGCAGTCCGTTCACGGCCACCCGCTCACGGCCTCGCTCAACAGCGGGATGAACGCCGCCGGCCTCCGCGTGCTCGCCGACCTCCGCAAGGTCGCCCGCAACGAGCTCCCCTGGGAGGACGCCGTCACCCGCGCGACGGGCCTCGGGGTGCGGTACGTCGTGGTCCACCCCCACGTCGCGATCGAGGCCACGTTCCGGACCTCGGTGCGGGCGCTCAAGGACCACGCAACCTTGCTCGCCGAAGATGACGAGCGGAAGGTGTGGGCGCTGTACTGATGATGCCGGGAATCCCGCCCCCCCCAGCGCCGCGTCCTCGCCGGGCGAGCGGTGATCACGGCCGGTCGGGTTGAGCCCGAGGCCGGGCTACTCCTTCAGATCATCCGTCGTGCGCGGCTCCACCAGGAACTGCGGCACGTTGTCGTAGCTGGTGTAGTTGAGCGGGCCGGTGATGCTCGACCAGTGCGTGCCATCTTCGGCGTCGTACAGGGTGAACAGGTTGTCGACGTACACGCCCTTGTCGGTGAGCACCGTGCCGTAGGTGGTGAGCGTGGACGCATCCGCGACGGTGACGTCGGGGATGGTGACCAGCGCCGACTGCCAGGGCATCCAGTCGGTCACCGGATCGGTGATGACGGACGCGGTGGGCTCAGCATCGCCGGTGGCGGTGAGCGAACCGGTGTCGCCGACATAGAGCTCCGCGAGGCCGTAGTAGCTGGAGACGCTCCCTTCGATCGTGAAGGTGGTGCCGACGTCGTAGGCGGTGTAGCCCGCGGGGCTGAACGCCACGATGCCGCTGTACTCGCCGCCGCCCGCGTCCTGGATGAACACGTAGGTGCGGTCCTTGTCTTCGCCGTAGCTCGGCGCGGTGGCGATGACGCCGGTGACGCGCACCGGGCCGCAGACGCCGTCCTGGCGGATCTCGCGGATCGTGGTGTCGATCGCCTCGGGGGCGGTGTAGCCGGCGAGCTCATCGGTGGTGCGGTCGTTGATCGACCAGTCGTCCGTCGTGACGGAGCCATCGTAGTCGTGGAAGAAGATGATGCCGGTCGTGGAGGCGTAGCTGCCGCGGCAGTCGTACTCGTTGAACACGAAGCCGTCGTCGAGGCTCAGGCCCGAAGAGAGCAGGCCGGTGCCGAAGTCGTTGACGTCGACCAGGGTCTGGTTGGTCAGGGTGACCGGCACGCTCTCCCACTTGTCCCAGTCCACGCCAGCGCCATCGCCGAGGTTCGTCGGCTCGGGCAGCGTGCCCGACCCGGTCACCTGAATGGCCGACGCGTCGCCGACCGCCAGCTCAAGCCAGCCGTAGAAGTCGCTGATCTGGCCGTTGACCGTGACCTCATCGCCCTCCTGGACGGTGAGCTCGGTGCCGAACTGGCCCTGCGACCAGACGTAGAGGCCGCTGTTCTCGCCGCCCGCCGGGTCCTGGACGAAGAACCCGTCGGACTTGCCAGAGTCGGCGTCCGCGCGGGTGAGCGGGGAGGAGACGAGGACGCCGGTGAGGCTGACGGTCTCGCCGTCGCCCACCGCGCCGGCGCGGATGTCCTGGATGGTGACGCCCCCGCCGCCGCCGCCACCGGAGGTGTCGCCGCTGTCGGTGCCGTCGGTGGAGTCCTTCTGGACGGGATCGAGGCAGGCATTGAGCAGGAGAAGCGCGACCATGGCAGATCCCGGGTTAGCAGGGGGGCGCTGTCTACACGAGGATGAGGCTGGTGACAAGTGACGTTCCTGCGCTGGCCGTCAACGGCCTGTCGCGCTTCTACGGCAAACGGGCCGCGGTCCGCAAGCTCGACCTCCGGGTTCAACCGGGGGACCTCTACGGTTTCCTGGGCCCCAACGGCGCGGGAAAGACCACGGCAATCCGTGCGATCCTCGGGCTGATCGCCCGTTCGAAGGGCACGGTCGAGATCTTCGGCGAGCGCGACATGGTCCGCCAACGCGCCGAGGTCGGCGCCATGGTGGAGACCCCCGCGTTCAACGACTGGCTCTCGGGCCGGGCCAACCTCACCATCGCCGCCGCGTACGCGGGCCGGGGCAGCGCCGCCGACATCGACGAAGCGCTGGACCGGGTGGGGCTGAGGGACCGAGCCAAGGAGAAGGTCCGCGGCTACTCCCTCGGCATGCGGCAGCGGCTGGGCATCGCCCGCGCCCTGCTCGGGCGGCCGAAGCTCCTGGTGCTCGATGAGCCCACCAACGGGCTTGATCCGCGCGGCATGCGCGAGGTCCGCGAGCTGCTCACCGAGCTGGTGCGGCGCGATGGGCTCACCGTCTTCGTGAGCTCCCACCTGCTCAGCGAGGTGGAGGCGATGTGTACCCGGGTGGGCATCCTCGATCGCGGGGAGCTCCGCGCCGAAGGCACCGTGCAGGAGCTGGTCCAGCGCCTGGGCGGCTCCACCGACCTGGAGGTCGGGGTCAGTGATCGTCCGGCCGCGCTCACGGTGCTCTCGAAGCTCGAGGGCGTCACCGTCGAAGGAGATGGCGAAGCCGGGCGCATGTTGCTCAAGCTCAAGGGGCTGGAGCCGGCGGTCGTGAATCGGGCGCTGGTCCTCGCGGGCGTGGAGGTCTCCTCGTTGGTGCCCCGCGCCGGCACGCTGGAGGAGCTGTTCCTCTCTGTCACCTCGTCCGAGCCGGGGGTGGCGTGATGCCCAGGCAGTTCTTCGCGATGCTCCGGGTGGAGCTCCTCAAGGTCTTCAGCCGCTTCTCGGGCTGGGCCACGCTCCTGATGGCGATCTTCGTGCCGCTGGTCACGCTCGGGTTCCTCCACCTCATCAACGGCTCCGCCACCACCAGCACCGTGCAGGGCCACACCTCGATGGGGCTCAATTCGTTCGACCTCGTGAGCGCCATGAAGTGGTGCATGCGCAGTCGCAACGTGCTCCTGCTGCCGCTGCTGCTCACCCTCGCCACCGCGCTGTCCGTCTCTGGAGAGCGGTCGGAGCGTACGCTGAGGGAGCTCCTGGTGCGTCCCGTGCCGCGATGGAGCGTGCTCGCCGCCAAGCAGCTGGCGTTGTGGGCGCTCTCCGCCACGTCGATCGTCGTGAGCCTCGCGACCACCCTGGCCGTCGGCTACTGGCTCTTCGGCGGCCCGGCGATGGACCAGTCCGTGGCCGACCCTGACGAGTCGCTCAACAGGGCGATCCTCGGGTTCTTGCTCTGCTTCGTGAGCGACGTGGCGCTCATCGGCCTCGCCACCGCCCTCGCCACCTTCGTGAGCTCGGTCGGCGGCGTGGTGATCGCCCTGGCCTTCACCTTGATCCTCGATCTGTTCGGGTACGCGCTCTTGAACCTGCTCGCGATGGTGGGGAACATGAGCTGGGCCGGCACGGCCTCGCACTACACCCTCGTGAGCCTGCTCACGGTGTGGGACCACTGGATGGACGAGTTCAACCCTGTGCAGTTCGCCGAGGTTTTCGGGTTCATCGCGCTGGTGTGGGCCATCGGGATCGCCCGGTTCTCGAGGACGGATGTCCCCTGACCTCGCCGGGCTCATCGCGCTGCTGGAGGCCCCTGCGGCCCTGGCGGACGCGACGGGCACCCTGGTGGTGGTCAACGACGCGTTCGAGGGGTGGGCGCCCGGCTACCGGCGGGCGCAGCTGAGTCGGCGGCCGGGCGGGAGCTTCCTGGTCGTCGAGGGCCGCGCCTCCGTCGCCGTGCGCGCGGAGGCGGTGGAGTCGGGCTTCCTGGTGCTCAGCTCCGGGGAAGGCGCGGGCGTGGCGCAGGAGGCGGTGATCACCAGCGTGGTCCGCCGTCTCGACCGCGCTCGCGACTCGCTGGAGAACACCCTGGGCGCCGCGCTCCGGGAGCGGCCGCCCGAGCCGGTGGTCAACGCGCTCCACGAGGCGCTGGCCGCGGTGGAGGAGCTGCGCGCGCTGCGGCAGCTCGTGCTCGGGCTCTCGCCCACGCAGACGGGCTCCCGGCGGGAAGCGGTGAACCTCGGCTCCGTCACCCACGACGCCGTGGCGGCGCTCTCCGGCCCCCTCCCGCTGACCCTCGGGAATTTCCCGGAGGACTGCGTGGTCGATGCAATTCGGGAGCGGGTCTTCTGGGCGGTGGCCGCGCTCGTCGGCGCGCTCAGCCGCGCCGTGCCCGAAGGAGAGACAGTGCGCATCTCCGTGGAGTCCACGGCGGACTCGGGCCGGGTGCGGCTCGGGACGGCGTCCGGCGTGCCCACGGAGGGGCTGGACGTGGACCCCGCCCGGCAGGCCGCGGAGACGGCCGGCGGGCGGCTACTGGTCGATCCCGACGGCGCCGTGGTGATGCAGTTCCCGGCATTCTCTGGCGCCTCCGGGCTGGTGAAGCCCCGGTTGGGCACGGTGCTGGTCGTCGATGACGACCCCTCCGTGCTCGCCCTGATGGGCGCGGTGCTGCGCCGGGAGGGCTACGGCGTCATCGAGGCAGACAACGGCGTCGCCGCCTCGATGTTCTTGCGCACGCGCGGGCGCTCACTGAAGGCCTTCGTCACCGACGCCGTGCTGCCCGGCCGGGGCGGCACCGAGCTGGTGCTCGAAGCCCGGCGTTGGCTGCCGCAGCTCCCGGTGCTCCTCGTCACCGCCCACGACGACGACGTCATCGGCGAGGTCCATGCGCCGGTGCTCCGAAAGCCGTTCACGCCGAACGCCTTCCGAGACCGGATCGCGGCGCTGATCGCCGAAGAGGGCTAGGCCCACCGGCGGACCGACGCGCCGACCCTACCGGTACTGCGCGGTGATCTCCACGGGGTCGATCGTGGCGTGATCCCCCGCGGCGCGGACGCGCGCGAGCTGCACCTTGCCGTCGAGCACCGCCATCACCACCAGGCCCTCGGGGCCAAGCACCGATCCGGGCGAGACCACCACTTCGCTGCCATCCGCGAGGCCGAGCACCGCACGAGGCGGCTGAGCCTGGGGAATCGTGCTCACCAGCCGCACCGGGAACCCGGCCGTGGCCGGCACCGCGGTGAGCGCGGGCGCTGAAACGGCGGCTGCGGTTGCCACCGCCGGAGCCACCCTCGGCGCGCCCCCTCCCGCGATCGCCGCATCCGACGGCGCGAGCGGACCGGCGGCCGAGGGCTCCTCGCTGGTCGCGGCTCCACCCGAGGCCTTCGCGGCCATCTCTTCGCTGCTGATGCGGAACGGCTCTTCCGCGCCCGAAGCGAAACGATCATCGCCGACCGGGGCCGCCTTGGCCGCCGGAGCCGCCGCTTCGACTGGGACCGGCTCGAAGGGGTGCCCAGAGGTCGGGGTCTCCGTGCACGCGGCGAGGAGGAAGAGCCAGGACATGGGAGCAAGGTAACCGGATAGCGGGCGGGGGTGAGCGTCGCTCTCGCGCTGGTGCTGCTGGTCGGGTCCGGGTTGGCCGCGTGGTGGCTCGGGCGCCCGCGGGAGACCTCCGCCACGGCCGCCGTTCGGGGCTGGGCCGCGCGGCGGGGCCTGGTGGTGCGCTCCCTCGGCGACCGGGTGGAGGTCGTCGGGCGGAGCGAGGGGCGATTCTTCACCGTGTCGTTGCAAGAGGGGCCGCCGCCCGTCTTGCTGGTCGCCGTAGACTGCTCGGCAAACACCGACTCTTCCGAGTCCGCGGTCGCCACGACCGACGACGGGGCGCTGGTGAGCCGATGGACGAACCCCACCGCGGAGCACCTCGCGGGGCTCGATCAGCTGGTGGGCGCGCTGGTGCAGGCGGCGGTCGATTTGGAGGGCGAGGTGACAACTCCACCTCCGCCGGAGTAGGGAACCCCATGGCCCGCGGCGACACCACCGCCAGTCTCAACGAGGCGCCGAGCGTCGAAGTCGCCCTGATGCCCGCGAATTCGCCGTATGCCGGCATCGTGGCGCGGATCGCGGCGGGGCTGGGCGCGGCCTTCGTGCGCCCCGACCTGATGCCCTCGAGCGAAGCGGTGGTCCGCATCCTCATCGTGGACCTCACGCGCATCACCTCCCCCGCGCGGCTGAACAACCGGTGCATCGTCATCTCCGACGACACCGCCTTCACCGCCTGGGATGTCATCCCGCCCGACGAGGTGGAGCCGCGGCTGCCCCGTGCCTTGCGCAACCTCGTGGACACCGAGCTCCTCCGCGCCCGGGAGGAGGGCGAGCGGGAGACGATCGCGGTGCTCAACCAGATCGGGTACGCGCTCTCCGCGATCACCGACCGCACCCAGCTGCTCGACGAGCTGCTCACCCACAGCCGCCGCGCCCTCCGCGCCGACGGCGCCAGCATCTACCTGATCGACGACACGGCCGTCGGCGCGGATGCGACGCTCGGCGGGGCCCGCGCCGCGCGGATGATGCGCTTCGCCGCGGCGCAGAACGACACGGTGCCGTTCTTCCCCCCCCGCACCACCATCCCAGTGGACGACAGCAGTCTCGTCGGCTTCGTGGCCCACCGCGCCTTGCCGATGAACGTGCCCGACGTGCGGATGCTCCCGCGGGACGTGCCGTACCGCCCCAACGGCACGTTCGACGACGCCACCGGCTACGAAACCCGCTCCGCGCTGCTGGTCCCGCTGATGGACCGCGACGGGCGCGTCATCGCCGTGCTGCTCTTCGTGAACCACAAAAGTGTGGCCGGGATCCCCCTCGCGAGCTTCGATCGGGTCACGCAGTTCACCGACCGGCACGTCGCCCTGGCGCGATCCATCGCCAGCCAGGCCACGGTGGCGCTGGAGAACTACCGACTCTACCGCGAGATCACCACGTTGTTCGACGGTTTTGTGGAAGCCGCCGTCACCGCCATCGAGGCTCGTGATCCGAGCACCGGCGGCCACAGCCATCGGGTGGCGCAGCTCACGGAGCTCTTGGCGCGGCACGTCTCCGACTCCGAGGAGGGGCCGTTCGCCAGCGTGCGCTTCAGCCAGCGAGAGCTGCGAGAGCTGCATTACGCCGCGATCCTCCATGACTTCGGGAAGGTCGCGGTGCGCGAGGAGGTGCTGCTCAAGGCGGCGCGGCTCTACCCCTGGGAGCTCGCCCAGATCGAGCAGCGGTTCCGGGTGGCGGCGCTTCAGGCCCAGCTCGAAGCGCTCCGGGAGCACGCCGACCCTTCGTCGCCCCCGGCACGGCTCGCCCAACTGCACGACGACCTCACCCTGGTCCGCCGCCTCAACCGGCTCAACCGGGTGGGGGAGACCGAATCGCACGCCATCCGTGCGGTCGCCGAGCGGTGGCGGCTCAGCGAGGCGGAGCCGGTGCTCTACCCACGCGAGGTGCGCCGGCTCTGCATCCCCATGGGCACGCTCGACCCTGAGGAGCGCCTGGAGATCGAGCGCCACGTCGACCACACCTACCGGTTTCTCCGGGTCATCCCGTGGACGCGCGAGCTCCGCAACGTGCCCTCGCTCGCCTACGCCCACCACGAGAAGGTCGACGGTTCGGGCTACCCCCGCCGCCTCCGTGGAGATGCGATCCCCTACGGCGCGCGGCTGATGACCATCGCCGACATCTTCGACGCCCTCACCGCCGGCGATCGCCCCTACAAGGGGGCGATGTCGCCGGAGAAGGCGCTCCAGATCCTCCGCGCTGAGGCCGCGGCCGGCAAGGTCATGGGGGACGTGGTGGAGATGCTCGCGGCGCGCCGGCTGTGGACGAGCGTCGTCGATCCAAATATGTAGAAAGAGGCTTTAGACCTCAGGCTTTAGGCTTTAGGCCCGCAGGGCGGCGACCGCATCATCGCCATTCAATCGCGCATGGGGTCGCGAATCCTCCCCTTCCCCCCCCGGGAGAAGGTGGCGCGCAGCGCCGGATGAGGGGACTCACGACGCCCCGATTCCAGCCTCCGAGCGCGCCGGATGAGGGAACGCACTGAGCCCCACATCGCCTCAACAAAGGAATGTACGCGATCGCACGATTCCTCCCCTTCTCCCCCCGGGAGAAGGTGGCACGCAGCGCCGGATGAGGGGACTCACCACGCCCCGATTCCCGCCTCAAGCCTCCAGCCTCCGGCCTCCAGCCTCCGAGCGCGCCGGATGGGGGGACGCACAACGCCCGATTTCCCGCGAACCTCTCCGACGAAGCACAAAACACAAGGACACCTCACCCCCCTCACCGCTCCGGTCCACCGCCTCAGGTGCCGGCCGGGCGGAGCCCGGCCGTGAACCGTCACCGCTCCGGGCGCAGGTCGGCGCAGACGCCGCGGCGGCGAAGCACGCCCGCCCCGCCAGGCCCGCCGCCGGTCGCTCCTCCCGGCACGCCGCCGGCCGGGGGGCAAGCCGACCTCGCGCCACCCGCCCCTCGACAGGTGGATCCCTGCTATGCTCCGACACGGTGCTCCTCGCCCTGGCCCTCACCGTGTCGTCCGCGTCCGCGCGCGACTACTACACCTACACCGCGCCGAACGGCACGGTGGTGCTCACCGACTCGCCCGATCACGCCGGGTTTGAGCTCTGGTGGAGCGACACGGTGCCCGACCAGACGCTCCCCAACGGCGTGCCGATGCCCCGGCTCGACCGCATCGCCAACCTCGACGCCTACGACAGTTGGTTCATCGAAGCCGCGGTGGAAGAGGGCCTGCCCGCGGAGCTGATCAAGGCGGTCGCCGTGGCCGAGAGCCGCATGAACCCCGGGGCGATCTCCCGCGCGGGCGCCAAGGGGCTGATGCAGATGCTCCCGAGCACCGCGCGCGCCATGGGCGTGGCGGACATCTTCGATCCCCACGAGTCGATCAAGGGCGGCGCGGCGTACCTCGCGAAGCAGGTCGCCCGGTTCGGGCGGTACGAGTCCGCGGTGGCGGCGTACAACGCCGGACCCGAGAGCGTGCAGAAGTACGGCGGCATCCCCCCCTACGACGAGACCCGCACCTACGTCGCGCGGGTGATGGGCCTCTACGAACACTTCCGGGACAACCGCCGGGTGACGCAGTAAGGTCGCCCCGCGAGGATGGTTTGACCCGTCGCCCCTGGTATCGCCGCCCCGGCTTCACCAACCTGCCGATGCTCATCACGTTGGGCCGCTGCGCCGCGGTCCCGGTGATGGTGGCGTTGTTGTGGTCCACCCCAGGGCGGACCCTCGCGATCTGGTCGATGATCATCTTCGTCACGGCGATGATCGGCGACGTGGTCGATGGGTGGCTGGCCCGAAAGTGGGACGTGCAGAGCGTCGCCGGCGCGTTCTTGGACCCCATCGCCGACAAGCTCATGGTCCTCGCCACGCTGGTGATGATGATCCCGCTGGGCTGGGTCCCCGCGTGGATGGTGCTCGTGCTTGAGGCGCGCGAGCTGCTCATCGGCGCGCTGCGGCAGATCGCCGTCTCCGAAGGGCTGGTGATCAAGGCCGGCGCGCTGGGGAAGTTCAAGACCGCCTACCAGTCCACCGCGCTCGGCTTCCTGCTCTTCCACTACCAGGCGCCGCTCGGGATCGGCCGGTTCACCCTCACGCTCGACGCCCACACGGTCGGCATCGCGCTCTTGTGGCAGTCGATCGCGCTGAGCGTGGCCAGCGCGATCGAGTACGGGTGGGGCTTCTACAAACACCACGAAGAGCGCAAGCACCTGCCCACCGGGTGAGCAAGGGAGCCGCGGCGCCTGCCGCCGATCCGCGCTAGTCCCGACAGCCGATGTCGAACGTGCCCGAGGCGTTCGCCGCCGGGTTTCCGTTGCCGTCCGCCACCCAGGTGACCTCGAAGCTGCCGGTCACCCGGATGGTCGGCTTCACCGCGTCCACCGTGACGCGCGCGCTGGAGACGGTGCCGTGGTAGGTCGTGTCGAGCGCCCAGGTGTTCACGACGCCCAGGGCGAAGGTGTTGGTGCCGAGGCTCGGGTAGGAGACGGTCGCTCCTTCCACCGGCTGCGCCACGTTCACCGTGAGCTGCCAGGTGCCGCTCGCGTCCTGCAGCTGGAAGTAGTAGTCGCCGCTCTCCTGGCAGCGGATGTCGGGGTTCGGCGCGTCGGCGAAGTTCATGGTGAACGGGCTGCCGCTGAAAACGCCGGTGATGTCCGCGTCGTCGTCGCCGGTGTCGGTGTCGTTGATCGCGGTGTCGCCGTTGGTGTCGGTGTCGGTGTCCACGTTGCTGGTGTCGTCACCGGTATCGGTACCGGAGCCGGTGTCCGCGGTGTCGGCGCCACCGTTGGAGTTGTTGTTCCCAGCGGAGTCCGTGGAGGAGGAGCCGTCGGCATCGGGGGAGCACGCCACGGAGAAGAGGATGAGCAGCATCGGAGAGCCTCGCGCCGCAGTGTACCAGCGGTCCCGGCGCCGTTCGCGAATTCAGCCAAACAAAACTGTCACGTCTTCGATGCGGGATGCGTATTGAGTTTCGCTGCGGCATGCCCTATGCTGCACACCCTGCGGAGTCGCCATGCGCCTGATCGTCCCCCTCACCCTGCTCCTCGCCGCATGCGTGACGGAGAACAACCTCTCCGGCAAGACCACCGAGAGGCAGGGGTTCGACACCGACACCGCCTTCGAAGCCCCGGATGTCGACACGTCGGTCGATGACACCAACGACGACAGCGGCGGCCTCATCGTCTCCGACCCCACGTGCGACGACGTGCTGCCCACCTACGCCGCCACGACGCTCGTGCAGCGCGCCGACTGCGAGTCTCCCCCGAAGTCCACGCCGGACTGGTCGCTCTCCTACAAGTGGAAGGACACCACGCTCGGCACGATGCTCGGCACGGTGGCCGTCGGCCAGCTGGACGACGACAACGGCGACGGTGTGGTCGACGACAACGACACCCCCAACCTCGTCGCCGCCCCGTACTCCGGCTTCATCATCGCCTACGAGCCCGACGGCACCCAGCTCTGGAAGGTGAGCAGCTCGAACATCGAGCAGAGCACGCCCGCCATCGGCGATCTCGACGGCGACGGCAAGCCCGAGGTGGTCGTGGGCGGCCTCTACGGCAGCCTCGCTGTGCACGGCGAGGACGGCTCCAGCTACTGGAGCGGTCCGGGCTCCACCGGCACCAAGCAGTACTGCGGCGCCATCGGCATCGCCGACCTCGATGAAGACGGCAAGCCCGAGGTCTACACCGGCCGCGTCATCATCAACGGCCAGACCGGCTCCACCCTCGCCACCGGCTCCTACGGGTACGGCTCGGCGATCTCCGGTGAAGCGCCGAACTCCATCGCGGCCGACATCGATCTCGACGGCGACCAGGAGGTCATCGTCGGCAACGCTGCCTACAGCAAGTCGGGCGGCACCGTGATGACGACGGGCGGCTCCGACGGGTTCCCCGCGGTCGGCAACTTCGACTCCGACCCCGAAGCCGAGGTCGTCGTCGCGTCCCAGGGCAAGGTCTCCTTGTTCAACCACGACGGCAGCCAGATCTGGTCCACGTCGCTCGCCTCCTCCGGCTACACCGGGCCGCCGGCCGTCGCGGACTTCGATGGCGACGGCGAGCCCGAGATCGCGGTCCCGGTCGCCCCCGGCGTCACCATGATCGAGACCAACGGCACCCAGGTGTGGACGTGGTCCGGCACCAGCACCACCTTCTTCGACGGCGTGTCCGCCTACGATCTCGATGGCGACGGCGTCTGGGAGGTCTTGCACGTCTCCAACGACGGCCTGCACATCCTCAAGGGCGACACCGGCGACCTGCTCTCCACCCTCACCGGCGCGCAGTCCTACTGCGGGCAGATGCCCGTGGTGGCCGACCTCGACGCCGACGGTCACGTCGACATGGCCTTCGGCACCTACAGCTCCGGCGTGTACGTGATGGAAGACAAGGCCAACGCCTTCGTCGCCGGCTTCAAGTACTGGAACGAGAGCGGGTTCTCGATCACCAACGTGAACTCCGACATGAGCATCCCCGCCTCGCCGGACATCAACTGGGGACCGCCAGCGAACTACAACAGCTTCCGCGCCGGCCCGCCGATCGAGGCGGTCTTCCCGAAGCAGAACCTCATCGCCGACATCCAGGACATCTGCACCGAGGAGTGCGCGCACGGCAACATCACCGTGGCGTGGTCCGTCGGCAATGATGGCATCGAAGACATCACCGACCCGGTGAACGTCGAGATCTGGGGCAACGTCGACGGGGTGGACACCTGGCTCTACAGCACCACCTGGACGGCGGGCATCCGCGCCGGCACCATGGAGGCTTCGGAGTCGATCGAGATCACCGGCATCACCGGCGATCTCTACGGCCTCACCATCAAGGTGGACGGCGGCTCCGGCTCGACGTCCAGCGGCGTCACCGAGTGTGACGAGACGGACAACGAGGGGTACGGGAACGGCTGTTTCTAAGAGGCTTTAGACCGGAGGCTATAGGCTTCTGGTCCGAACGCGGCCGGGGCGGTGATCGCTCCGGCCGCGGTTGTTTTTCGGGGTCGAGCTCGGCTTGGCGCCGAGCAGGCTGGAGACCGGAGGCATTAGGCTTCTCGTCCGAACGCGGCCGGGGCAGTGATCGCTTTGGCCGAGCCTTTTCCCCCGGTGAGCTCGGCTCTGCGCCGAGCAGCCTGTAGACCGGGGGTTTCAGGCTGGGGGTCCGAGCGCGGACGGGCCGTGTCGCAGGGCGAACGGCGGCGCCACCCACGCTGGGACTGCGATGCGGCGCGGGCGCTCGCGGACGTCGTCACCACGGGGTACACCCGTGGAAATTGGCATGCGCGATCACACCAAGCTTCGGGCCTTCGAGCTGGCGGACCGCTTGGCGTTGATGGTGTATCAGCACACCTGAACGTTCCCGCGTGAGGAGATGTTCGGGTTGACGACCCAGCTTCGGCGAGGAGCAGTCTCCGTGCCCTCGAACATCGTCGAAGGCTGCGCGCGACACTCCGAGGGCGACTACCTTCGTTTCCTCGACATCGCCTACGCATCCACGCGCGAGGTCGAGGACCAGCTGTCGCACGCCGCGCGCCTCGGGCTGCTCCCGCCCGACGCCCACCGAGACTTGGCCGCGCTTTCCACCGAGACCGGCAAGGTTCTCGCCGGCCTCCTTCGCTCGCTCCGCCCCTGACCTCTCGCCCGCGTTCGGACCTGCGGCCCGCGTTCGGACCTAAAGCCTAAAGCCTACCGTCCAAAGCCTAATCCCTAACTCTTGATCTTCAGCTTGTAGCTGGTGGAACAGGAGCCCGCGGGCCAGGAGATCGCGTACACGCGGACGTAGAAGGCGTCGTCGCCGTCGTCGAAGATGTCGCTGGTGAAGGTGGTGGTGATGCTGCCGTCGCCGCTGTCGGAGCCGAGGAGCGTGCCGCCTTCGCTGTAGAGCTCGATGACGTAGTCGCCGGCGACGTTGAGGCCCGAGGCGATCACCTGCACGTCCACGTTGTCCCAGATCTCGTCGTCGGCTTCCCAGTAGAACCAGTCATCGTCCGTGGCGTCGGAGAAGGTGAGGCCGCTGAGCTCGATGCTGGAGTTGCTCCAGAGCCCGCCGCCGTCGACGTTCCCGAGGTGGTACGCGTACCCCATCCCGCTGTTGTACTCGTACGTGTCCCAGTAGGGGTCGTTGATGTAGCCGTCGCAGTCCTGGTCGATCGCGTCGCAGATGTCGATCTCGCCGGGAGAGAGCGTGTCGTCGGCGTCGTTGCAGTCGCCACCGTACTCGGTGTAGCCGTCGCCGTCGTCGTCGCGGGCGAGGGGGTCATCGACGTTCACCACCATCGTGTCCCGACCGATGTTGCCGTCGAGGTCGGTGGCGCTCAGGGTGATCACGTGCGTCCCGCCCATCAGCGAGGTGGCGAACGTGGTGTCCCCGCTGGAGTCGGGCACGGCGGCGCCGAGGACGCCCTGGATGTCGCTCGTCCACTGCACGGCGATCTGCTCGTTCGGCGTGGTGTCGTCGGTGACGTTGCCGCGGAAGGTGATGCTGTCGACCGTGTCGAACCACTCCCCGTCGCCCGGCGCCTTGATGTTCACCAGGGGCACGTTGTCCTGGATCACCTCGTAGCTCACGCTCGCGGAGCCCTTTTTGCCCTCGCTGTCGAGCGCGTTGACGGTGATCGTGTGCACGCCGAGGGTGTGCGGCGAAAACGGCGCCTCCAAGGTGCCGGTGGCGGTGGGGTAGCCGTTCCAGACGATGCCGTCCGGGTCGTCGACCACCTCGATCGGCAACGACGCCGGATCGTCATGGTCGTCGGTGACGGTGGCCAGGAGGTCGATCACCGCGGAGGAACCGACCTGCTCCCCTTCGTTCGGGCTCACGATGACGATCGCGGGCGCACCCGCCTGGTTCGCGCCGTCGCCCACCTGGAGGTTGATGCTGGTGCTCGCCGCTTCGCCCTTCTTGTCGGTGGCGGTGAGGGTGATGACGTGGAGCCCCGCCGAGAAGTCGTTCTTGGCGAGGTGCATGTCGCCGTTGCCGTCGGGGGCGGTGGTGTCGAACACCCCGTCGAGGCTCGACTGCCAGGTGATCTGCAGCGTGCCCGCCGCGTCCTGTTCGTCGCGCGCCACGCCGTAGAGCTCGACCAGATCGCCAGGATCAACCGCGGTCCCGTCCTCCGGCGTGATGATCGCGGTGGTGGGGGGGGTGTTGTAGGTCTGCACACCTGCGTCGGTGCAGGCGAGGAGGAGCAGGGCCAGCATGCACGGAGTCTACCGCGTTCCTCGGTTCCCCGCGCGAGTACCTAGACGCACACCGCCACCCGATCCACGCCCCGACGGTGCCGTGGAGGCGTTAGCGGACCCCATGCGTCGCCTCACCCCGCTGCTCCTCCTCGCCGCTTGCACCCCGCCGGACGTCGACCCGTCCAGCCCCGCCGCCCGCGCCGACACCCGGGTGATCGTCGTGGGCGCCGGCATGGCCGGGCTCACCGCCGCGCGGGTGCTCCAGGACGCCGGGGTGGACGTGGTGGTGCTCGAAGCGAAGGACCACGTCGGCGGGCGCACCGACACCGAGCATGTCGGCGCCGCGACGGTGGACCTCGGCGCCGCGTGGATGCACGGGGTGAACGAGAACCCGGTCGCCGACTTCGCGGACGCACAGGGCCTCACCTACGTGCCCGACGAGGTTCCGTGGAGCCGCGTATACGACGAAGCCTCCGGACAGTCCGTCGGCGACCCCGCGTGGACCACGATGGAGGCCGGGATGGACGACTTCGTGGCCGCGCTGCCCGAGCTCCGTACGGCGCTCGGCGCCGACGCGACCGTCGCCGAAGGGCGGGACCGCTGGCTCGCCGACGGTGGATGGACCGGTCAGGACGCCCGCTTTCGCCGCTACGGGGTGGACCAGTACCTCTGCGAGCTGGAATACGCCGGCCCGGTCGACGAGCAGTCCCTGGCCTGGGTGTGGCAGGAGGAATCGCTCACCGGCGGGGACCACTTCCCGGTCGGCGGCTACGTCGGGGTGGTCGATGCGATGGCCGAGGGGCTCGACGTGGAGCTGGAGCACCCGGTCACGGCGGTGCGCTGGGGCGACGACGGCGTCGAGGTAGACGCCGCGGGGGAGACCTTCGTGGGGACCCACGCCATCGTCACCGTGCCCGTCGGCGTGCTCCGCGCGGGCACGATCGACTTCGAACCAGCGCTCTCGGACGCCCGCCAGACCGCGCTCGACCACCTCGACATGGCGAACCTCGAGAAGGTGGTGCTCACCTGGGACACCCGCTGGTGGGATGGCAGCCTCACGTTCGTCGACCGCGACGCCGACGGCACCTTCCCCGAGTTCTACGACGTGACCGACCTCGCGGGGGCGCCCACCCTGGTCGGGCTCTATGGCGGGCGGTTCTCGCGGGAGGTGCAGGCCTCCTGGACCGACGAGCAGATCGTGTCGGGGGCGCTCTCCACCCTGGAAACCGGCTTCGAGCGCACCATCCCCGCGCCGGCGGCCACCGCCGTCACCCACTGGACCAACGATCCCTACACCCGCGGCAGCTACACGTTCCTCCCTGTCGGCGCCAGCCGCGACGACGTGCAGGCGCTCGCCGAACCCGAGGGCGATCACCTGCTCTTCGCGGGCGAAGGCACCTACTGGCGCTACTACGGCAACGTGCACGCCGCCGTGCTCTCGGGCCTGCGCGAGGCGGAGCGGCTCGGCGTGAACACGCCGACCACCCCGGGGCTGGAGGCCTGGTGACGCTCCTCCTGCTCTTTTCGTGCGGGCCGCTCCGCCTCGACCCGACCGACACCGCGCGGACCGACACGGCCACCGACACCGCGGACACCGGCGCCGACACTGCCGATTCCGGCGCGGACACCGCCGACTCGGTCGATCCCGGCCCCCTCCCCTCCTGCGGGTGGACCGGCAGCGGCCCCTACCACATCCCCGACCCCGGCCCGGGTGACGGATACTGCGTAGACCACGAGACCAACGACACCCCGGACGAAGCGAACCCCTGTGGCGTGGCCGACTCCGAGATCGCCGCCCAGCTCTACATCCACGGCAGCACCGGCCCCGACGATCCCGCCGACTGGTTCGTCTTTGTCGCCGGCTGGAGCTCCACGTACGACGGGCAGTATTCCTGGTGGGAGACCGACACCGACCTGCTCGACCAGCGGATGTACGAGGTCACCGACGACTGCACCGACCTCGTGCTCGTGGCCGAGTGGGCCACCAAGAGCACGCTGGGTGAGAACACAAACCACAAAGCGGGGATCGACATCGTCCCCGGCACCATCTACGCGCTGGAGTTCGCGCACGTGGAGGGCGAGGGCGACTGGTTCACGTGATGAGGGCGTCGGCCCCCGGCGGGGGCCCGCGCGTCAGCGCCCTCCCGCGTGAGGCGGACCGCAGGGCGGGCGCGGCGTCATCGCTCGCGGCGGCGGCGGCG
>CAIXRH010000127.1 GCA_903921785.1 uncultured Pseudomonadota bacterium | reverse complement strand
GGGCCGTGGGTGAAGCTCGAACTGGCGGTCGGCCGCGGGCGCAACGTGCACGACAAGCGGCACGCGGTGCGCGAGCGGGAAGACCGTCGGGAGATGGCACGGGAGCTGGCGCGGCGGTGATCGGCCGTGTCGGGGCTTGTCGCCGCCTACGGCGGTTCTCCGTGGGGTAGGTTACCCGGCGGGTCATGTCCGGACTGACCCTCCTCGCTCTCGTCCCTGCGGCCCACGCCGCGGACGGTTCTCCCGGTATGGGCTCCACTCTCGCGATCGTGGCCGTGGCCGTCGGCGTGCTCGTCGTCGCCGCGGTCATGTTCCGTTCCGCGGTGGACGGCGTGATCGCCGCCGCGGTGGTGGGCGCCCTCGCCGCGGTCTACCTCACGGCCGACCACTTCATGGTCATGCATGGCGGGTCCAGCGTCTGCAACGTCTCCTCGGTGATCAACTGCGAGGCGGCCAGCCTCTCGAAGTACGCTGAGCTCTACGGGATCGCCATCTCGCTGTACGGTCTGGGGTTCTACGCCGCGATCGGCTACCTCGGCTACCGGATGAAGATGGGGCGCACCGGTACGGCGCCCACGCTGGTGCTCCTCGGGGCGCTCGGGGCCGTCGGGTACGACGTCTTCCTCGCCTACAAGTCCGCCACGGAGATCAAGGCGCTCTGCATCTTCTGCGCCGGCACGTGGACCATCAACGTGATGCTCCTCGTGGCGGCCGTGATCCTGGTGCGGCGCCTGCCCACCGCGTTCATGGACGCGCTGGGTCACGCGGTGGCGGAGGATGCGCTCCCGGGCCTGGTGCTCGGCCTCGCGGTGTTCATTGTCGGCATGCTGGTGCTTCGTTCGCAGGAAGGCGGCGGGCTCTCGGCGGCCTCGGGTGGCAGCGGCGGTGGCGCCTCGAAGTTCGCCGGGATGGTGGAGCGGGTGCAGGGTCGCGTGGTGGTGGATGGTACCGAGCCGGTTCACGGCGATCCAGCGGCGAAGTTCACCCTCGTGGAGTTCGCGGACTACCAGTGCCCGCACTGCGGCCTGATGGCCCCGGTCCTCAAGAAGCTCCTCGAAGAGAACAAGGACGTGAAGCTCCTGTTCAAGAACTACCCGCTCGACAGCGGCTGCAACCAGTACGTGGGCCGGCCGATGCACCCCTGGGCGTGCGGCGCCGCGGCGTCCGGCGAATGTGCCCGGATGCAGGGCAAGTTCTGGGAGCTCTCCAGCGCGATGTTCGCGAATCAGGAGTACCTCGCGCCCGACGACATCCACTTCATGGCCGAGAAGGCCGGGCTGGACCTCAAGCAGTTCGACGAGTGTATGGCCAGCACCGGCCCGCTCGACGCCGTGAAGGCCGACGTGGAGGCCGGCGGCGCCGCCGAGATCGACGGTACGCCGGCGATCTTCCTGCTCGGCGCGTACGGGGACAGCTGGGTGAAGCTGGCCGTGGGCCCGGGGGACCGCGAGCGGATGCACGAGTTCTTCGCCGCCGCCCGCACCGGTCAGGCCCTGCCGGCGCCGGTCGAGCCCCCCGCGGAGCCGTAGGCGGATGCGTCTTGCGCTCCCCGCGGCCGCGTCACTGGTCGCGGCCGGGTTGTGCACCGGGCTGTCGTCGCGAAGCGGCGAGGCTCCGCTCGGCCTGCTGGTCGAGGCGCCGGGCGGCGAGATGAACCTCACCGGGAGTGAGCCGGGCTTCGGCCCGGTCGGGGCGCGGTTCACGCTGGTGGAGTTCGTGGACTTCGAGTGCCCGCACTGCGCGCGAATGGCGCCGGCGCTGCACGAGTTCGCGGCTCAGAACGCCGACGTGCGGCTGATCCACCGCAACTACCCGCTCTCCAGCGACTGCAACGCGAACATGCAGGCCCCCATGCACCAGCACGTGTGCGACGCGGTGGTCGCGGCAGCGTGCGCCGGCGAGCAGGGCCGCTTCTGGGAGATGCAGGCCGCGATGTTCGACCACTACACCGCCCTCACGCCCCCAGACCTCGACGGCTACGGCGCCGACCTCGGGCTCGACGCCGCGGCGTTCACCGCCTGCCGCGCGCGCACCCAGGCGAAGGAGGTCGCCGCGGCCGACGTCACGGCCGGCGCCACCCTTCAGATCGCCGGTACCCCCTCGATCTACCTCCACGGCGCCTACGGGGACCGCTGGGTGATGCTCGACATGGGCCCCGGCGACGTGGGTCAGCTCTCCGATCTCCTGGGCCTCGCCCGGGCGGGCAAGCCGCTCCCCGAGGTGAAGCCCCAACCCGCGCCCGAGGCAGCCCCCTGATGGCGATCGTCTGGCAAGCCCTCTCCGTCACGCTGCGCCGCCCCTCGTTGGAGGCCGTGAGCGCCGCGCTCGTCGCCCTCGGCGCCACCGGGCTTCAGGAGGATGTCCCGGCCGGAACCGTCGTGAAGTACAAACAGCCGTGGGACAAGGGCCGCACCCCGCGCCCGCCGTCCACCGTCGTGCTGCGGGCCTGGTTCCGGGAGCGGCCGGAGGCCGCGGCGCTCGCTGAGGCCGTGGAGGGGCGCGCCGTCACGTGGACGGAGGAGCCCGAACAGGACTGGAACGAAGGCTGGAAGGTGCACTTCCAGCCGATCCACGTCAGCGAGCGGCTGGTGGTCGCCGCGCCGTGGCACGAGGTGCCCGGGGCCCTGATCATCGAGCCGGGCAATGCCTTCGGCACCGGCGAACACCGCACCACTCGGAGCTGCCTGCAGGCGGTGGACCGGTACGCGGTCCCCGGGGGCCGCTGCCTCGACGTCGGCTGCGGCTCCGGCATCCTCGCGCTCGCCGCCGCGAAGCTGGGCATGCAGGCCTACGGCATCGACACCGATCCCGACGCCGTGACCGCCGCGCTCGCGGCCGCCGCCCTCAACGGGCTGGACGTGCCGTTCGACGGGCGCCCGCTCGCCGAGGTCGAGGGCCCGTGGGACCTCGTGGTCGCCAACCTCTACGCCGAGGTCATCGCCGCGCTCGCGCCCGAGCTTCGCCGGCTGGCCAGCGGCCACCTCGCGTTCGCCGGGATCCTGTCCGACCGCGCCCACCTCGTGGAAGCGGCGATGGAAGGCCTGGAGCTCGTGGAGCGCGACGACGGTGAAGGCTGGACCGCTCTCGTCTACCGGGTGCCCTAGCCCGTGCGCACCGTGCTGGTGGACGCCCTCGGCGCCGGCCGCCGCACGCTCTCCGCGACCGAGAGCCACCACCTCCTCCGCGTGCTCCGCCTCGCGCGGGGCGGCCACGTGCGCGTGGTGGACGGCGCGGGCCTGGAGGGCATCGGCACGCTCGTCGACGTGGAAGGCCCGCTCGCCACGCTGGAGATCGGCGAGGTGCACGCCGCGCCGCCGCCGCCGCCGGTGCTCGTGCTCCTCGGCGCGCCCAGGGGACCGCTCGTGGAGGAGGCGGTGACCTTGGGGACCGAGCTCGGCGCCACGGCCTTCTGGGTCGTCCGGGTGGAGCGGACGCCGCCGGGCGAGGTGCGCCTCGACCGCCTCGAACGGGTGCTCGACGCCGCGCTGAAGCAGTGTCGGCGCACGGATCGCCCGGCCCTCCGGACGTTTCCCACGCTGGCCGCGGCCCTCGCGGCGCTGCCGGACGGCGCGCGTTTCGTGGGGGCGCCCGGCGGCGCGGCGCCCGCCGAAGCCAGGGAGTTGGCAGAGGCCGGGAGCGCGGCCGAGCCCCAGGGTGCGGGGGGCGTTGCGGGGGTCCTCCCCCGCCCCATGATCCTCGGAATCGGCCCGGAAGGTGGCTTTACGTCAGAGGAGGTCGACTCGATGGTGGCCGCGGGCTTCGTGCCGCTCGGGCTCGGCCGCGCCATCCTCCGCGCGCCTACGGCGGTCGCGGCGGGGCTGGCGGTGCTGCTCGCGTAGGCGCTGGGCGCCCCGGCTCACTCGCTGGTGATGATCGCCGTGGTCTCAATCTCGTCCGGCGCGGCAAAAACCCCCAGCGACTCGTCCTTTGCGGTGGCCCAGAAGGTGAACGAGGTGCTGTCGGCGCGTTCGTAGTTGCTGCCGGAGAAGGGCGCGCTGCCACGGACGCCGTCGGCGTCGGGCAGGTAGCGCTCCCCGTGAAGTGCGTACTCACGGGCGCGGAGGTGGGCGTTCTCCGACGCGAAGATGACGCTCCACAGGTAGTAGAGCGCGAGGACCGTGACGGCCACGAGCGGGACGATCATCATCGTCTCCACCGCGCTCTGGCCCCGCCGGCGTTTCGCCATCTCAGTGCTCGAACTTCGACGTGTCCCAGCTCTTTCCGAGCACGGCGCCGTCGAGGGCGATGAGGGTGGTGGGCGCGGCGGGCCCGGCGAGGTCGTCCTGGATTCCGGCCATGCGCGCCCGGTATTCGTCGACCATGGTCTCCTCGGCGAGCCACCCGCTGTCGCCGATGTAGAGCCAGCCGGCCGGGATGTTGCCGCTGCGGAGGTAGTCGGGGAGTGCCGTCGGGCCGACGCTGCCGTCGTAGGGCTTGGCCACCGCGTAGCTCACCAGGAGGTCGTCGCCGCCCATGGAGGAGGCCCCGAAGTAGCCCTTGTCCGCCCCGCCCGCCCGGAAGTCGGTGTCGAGGAACCGTTTCTCGGGCGTGCCCGCGACGCGCCCCGCCACCCACACGTCGGGGTCCTGGCTGTCCTTGTAGAACCACGTAGGCAGGTGGACCGTGCTGCGTACGGCGATGCCGGTCACTTCGCATTCGTCGCAATGTTCGACGAACTGGTAGTTGAACGCCGTGTCCTGCACCTGCTCGAACGGGGCGATCGAGTTGAATGTGCCGCCCCAACCGTCGCTCAAGGCGTAGCTGACCCAGTGCGCAGACGCGCTGGTGGGCGAGCCCGGGAACTTCTCGAAGAAGGAGGTATGGGCCTCGGTGCCGGTGAAGTTGGCGCCTGCCGTGGCCCGGCCTGCTCCCAGCGCCCTCTTGACCGTGCGGCTGTAGCTCGCAACGGAGGTGAAGCGGTAGATCGCGGCGTCGATCTCCATCTTGCACAGCTCGATCTGCCACTCGGCCCAGGGATCGGTGGGGCCGCAGTTGCAGGGCGTGTCCCAGATGTGGCCGGTGAGGTCGTCCCGACACTCCCGCACCGCCTCGGCGATGTCCTGGTTCGCCTCGGTGATGTCGTTGAGCGAGGCGGCTTCGGAGTAGGCCACGGCGTAGGTGGAGAGGTCGGCGGCCTCCTGCATGCGGATGCGATCATTGGTGACGATGCCGGTGTTGGTGGCGAAGGCGATCACCAGCAGCAGCGCCATGAGGCACAACGCCACGAAAACGGCGGCCTGGCCCCGGCGCGGGTGGCGGATCAACACCCGCCCCGGCAGTTGTTGTCGGCCCAGAGGATCGACTTCATGCCTGACCGCCCTTCGTAGCGCTCTTCATCAGGCCCGGCGGTGACGTTCACCTCGTAGGTCTGGTCGCCGCTCACCACAAAAGGAAGGTCGAACGCCCAGGGCATCTCCACCTTCACCGAGCTACCGCTGCCGGTGGTGGTGGCAGAGTGGGTGAGCCGGCCGTCGAGGAGGGCGTCGGTCGCGTCCATCGGGTCGCGGCCCACCTGCTGGGCCCGCGCGCCGGCAAAAGCGGCGTAGGTCGTGTAATGTGTGCCGCCCAGCCACAACGCCAGCTCCACCACGGTGAAGAGCAGCCCGAGGATCACGGGGAGCATCAGCACGAGCTCGGTGGTGGCCTGGCCGCGGCGCATGATGGGGAGCGTAGCACGCACGGGCGCGCAGCGATGCAAGCGGCGTGCCGATGGAACAACGCCGGAGATTGTGCAGGTCGGGGCCTGGATGTCCCGCCCGGGTGGGACATCGGTGGGGCAGGAGAGGGGATGGGTCGTGGGGCGGGGGCTGCCGCCCCCGCAACGCCCCCGCGCCCTGGCTTCCCGGGCGTTGTAGCCGCCAAAGCCCCAGGCTACGGCGCGTCCGTCTCGGGCGCCTCCGCCGGGTCTACGTCCGTCGGTTCGCGTTCGCCTCCGGACGACGCGGTGCCTGTGCCGGCGCCGCTGGCGTCCGGGGCAGCCAGCTGGTCGCCTTCCCCCGCGGCGACGCGAGCGGCCAGCTTGTCCCGCGCCCCGACCAGCGTGCCGAAGCGCGGCTGGCGCTCCACGGCGCGCTCGAAGTTGCCGAGGGCCTCGCGCACCGTGATCGGGCGGACGTCCTTGCGGCGGGCGCCGAGGTAACTCTTGGGCCCGGGCACGAGGTCGTACTCCGCCTTCAACCAGGCGGAGTTACGGAGCATACGGATGGGGATCACCCCGCCCTTCCGGAGGAGCAGCCACTCCGGTCGTTGCGACTGCAGCCACTCCACGCGGCCCGCGTCGTCCAGCCCGGTGGCGCCGCCCATGAACTTGTCGGTGAGCCCCACGAGGTCGATCACCCGCAGCTCGGAGACGTACGCGAGGAGCCCGACCTCGGAGTAGCCGATGGCCTGACCGTCATGCAGGCGCTCCAACGCCCACACCGTGACCACGCTGTTGCTCCCGGAGAACGTCCTCCCCAGCGCGGTCAGCGGCGTGTCCTTCTCCGTACGCGGGGTGACCGTCTCCCCGCCCTTGCCATCGCCCTGGCGCATCCGGTCCGGGAGCGCCTGGGTGGCGTGGAGCCCCGCGAGCACCAGCGCGATCGCCGCGACGGAGACGCGCGCGCCGCGGCCTGGAGCGCGAGCCGCGAGGAGCGCGAAGCCGGCACCCGCTGCCAACGCCACGAACGGCAGGCCGGGCGTGGCGAAGCGCTGGTTGGGCATCCAGTCACCGCCGACGCGGCACACGAAGGCGACGTGGCCGGCGAGCGCGAGGCCGAGGGCGGCGCCGAGGCGGGTGTCCAGGGCGACGGCGAGGGCGAGCCCGCAGATGCCGGCCGCGAAGAACACGGATTCATGGCGGAGGAGCGGGGAGAGGTACTGCACCACCTCCGCCCACTCGGCCGCGCCGCCCTTATGGTACCAGGTGTTCGGCACCACGTCCTGGTAGTAGACCCATCGGAAGGCGGCCCACGCGAGCACGGGGGTGATCACCAGGACCGCGGGGCGCGCCCCAGCGGCCCAGAGCTGCGCCGGCCGCCACCCACGGGTGGTGAGCACCACCAGCGCGAGCCCGAGCATCGCCGCCTGGAGCGGGCCTTCGGGGCGGGATATCCCGGCCAGCCCCGCGCAAGCGGCGGCGACATACGGGCCTCGCGGGTCCTCGGCGAGGAGGCCCACAAAGCCCAGCACCAGGAGCATCGAGTACCACGGAGTCTCCAGGCCGCCCGCGGACCAGCCCACGGAGGGCACGGTCCACGCGGCGAAGCAGCCAGCCGCCGCGGCGATGACCGCCAGCTCCGGGGAGCCCTCCCGCCTGCCGCTCACCCGGTCGGCCGCCCGCAGCGTGGCCCAGGCGACGGAGCCGGCCACGACCGCGTGGGCGCCGATCCCGAGGAGCTTCGCCACGACCTGCCCGTCGAACCCCAGCCCGACGAACGGCGCGAGCAGCAGCACCCAGGTGGGGTTGGAGTACCCCTCGACGTGCTCGCCGGGGTTGAACGTGAGCCCCTGCCCGTGCGCGAGGTTCCACGAATACCGCAGCGAGATGAACGAATCATCGACGGTGTACGGCCAGTTGCCGAGGCTCATCCACAGGGCGACCAGGACGGGAAGGGCGCAGGCGAGGATGCGGAGCGGGTTCGGGCGCGTGGCGACCACGGCCCCTACTAACGCGAGGGCGCCTCGGAGAATCCCGCCCCCCCGGCGCCGCGTCTCGCCGGGTGAGAGCTGCCCGATCCGCATCATCCCGGGTACAACTTAGCGAACCCGTGCAGCAAGCCAATGCGGGCTTCACGACGTCGCGTGAAAACCTCGTCCTTGTTCGCTGGCGGTTCAGGGTGAGGTGAGGTGGCGGGTGACGTCGCCGGCGGCGGGCGGAGCGCAGCGACCGCCCGGCGGTGGCGGCGGCAGGACCCAGGGCTGACGCTCACCCTCGCCGAGGGCACAAGCGCTCGACTCGCGACGGGGTGAATCCCGCCCTCCGGGCGCCGCGTCTTGCCGGGTGAGCGGTATCGCATGCGGCGCGACGTTACTTGGTTCCTGAGGACGGCCCCCCCATGCTCCTTTGGCTAGCGTTCGCGTTCATGCCCGCCCCGGCGCCGCTCCCCTCCGGTCCGCCCACGATCCACCTCGATCGTACGCCTGCGGTGCAGTGGTCCCTGTCCGGTAGCCCTCGGGCGCGCGCGTTCTCGGCGATGTGGGGCGAGACCTGGTTCCGCTGGGACGAACGCACCGGCAACCCTCGGTTCCTCGGGCTCCCGGGTGTCCCCGAGGCGGACGCCGCCGCCGTCGTCGCGGACGTGGCGCGCCTCTCCGGGGTGGACCCCGCGGAGCTCTCCCTCGCCGGGAGCCGCAGCCACCTCACGAAGAACGGCTCGCGTACGATCTACCGGTTCGCGCGGGCCTGGCGCGGGGTGCCGGTGGAGGGGGACGAGGTGCTCGCCGTCGCCACCAACGGCAGCATCGGCGCCGCCTGGGTCCGCCTCACCCCGATCGCCGGGCTGCCCACGCCCCGCCGCGGCGAGGTCGTCGTCGCCGATCCGGACCGCGGCTACGGGCGCCTCGCCACGGTCACCCGCGCGGCCGACGTCGTGCGCGCGGTGGACCGCGATGGGCGCGAGGTCTACGCCTACGATCCGCGTCGCTTCGCCGATGTGCAGGTGGAACACGAAGAATACACGGTGGGCGACGCCCTGGTCACCGACCCGGCGCGAGGCATCACGGTGACGGACGCCAGCGGCGCCACGGCGACGACCGCGGACGACGGCAGCCACGGGCTCAGCGGTGCCCTCTCCGTTGAGCTCAACGGTGACACCCTCCAGGTGCTCCAGAACGGCGCTTCCATCACCGCAACCGGCACCGACGACTTCACGCTGGTGGCCAACGAGGACGTCTCCTACTCCGCCGCCGACACGCTTCACCACTTCCACGCGGTGTGGGACTGGCTCGGCGACCGCTGGCCGACGCACCCGTGGCTCACCGGGAAGGTGATCGCCGAGGTGGACCTCACCTCGGGAGCCTGCAACGCCTACTACTCCAGCAGCACCATCAACTTCTACGCCGCCTACAGCTACTGCAACGCGACGGGCCGCATCGCGAGCGTCATCTACCACGAGACCGGCCACGGGATCCACGAGTACATCCTGGCCGGCGGCACCTTCGCGAGCGACGTGTCGGAAGGCAGCGCCGACTTCGTCTCCGCCACGATCCTCGACGACGCGGTGATCAGCCGCGGTTTCTACACCGACGGCTCGGCGATCCGTGAGCTCGACACCGACAAGAAGTACCCGGACGACGTGACGGGCGAGGTCCACAACGACGGCCTCATCTGGGGCAGCTTCCTCTGGGACCTCCGCGAGCAGTGGTCGGCCACGTACGGCGACAGCCTCGGCGTGGAGATGACCGACGAGCTGTTCCTCGGCGCCCTGGAGCAGGGCCCGGAGCTCACCGACCTGATGGAGGCGGTGCTGGTGGCCGACGACGACGACGGGGACTGGAGCACCGGCACCCCGCACGACTGCGAGCTGATGGACCTCCTCGACGTCCACGGCCTCGGCCCCGGCGTCTTCGGGGTGTACGTGCCCACGCTCACCCCGCTCGGGCCCCAGGCTTCCGACACCGAGGGCTACCCGCTGGAAGTGGACGTCAACGCCGCGTTCTCCAGCTGCACCGGCATCACCGCGCCGACGCCCTCGATCTGGTTCACCGAGGACACCAAGGCCCCCATCCCCGGCACGGACGGCACCGGGTGGGAGCGGTGGACCTCGCTCCCCCTGACCTCCACCGACGGAAACGCCTACACCGGCACCCTCCCGCGCCTGCCGGTCCCCGCCAGCTACCGGTACTTCTACGCCATGACCTCGGCAGACGGCACCGAGACCGAGTACAGCCACGGCGGGTATGATTCGGGCCTGTACCAGTTCTGGATCGGGGATCGCGCCCTCCTCTGGTGCGACGACTTCGAGACGGGCGGCGTGGCCTTCACCCATGGCGCCGGGGTGCCCTGGAACGGGGCCACCGGAACGACCGACGAGTGGACCTTCGGCACGCCGTCGGGGACCGCCACCCTCGATCCCGACCTTGCGGTGTCCGGCACCACCATCGCCACTACCGTGCTCGATGGCAACTACTCCCCGAACAACGCTCAGTACTTGCTCAGCCCGGACGTGGACCTCTCCACCCCCGGGCGGATGCGGCTCCTCACCTACCAGCGCTGGCTCACGGTGGAGGACGCGATCTACGACCACGCGCGGGTCTGGGCCGTCTCCGGCGGCACCGGCACCACCATCTGGGAGAACCAGGCCACCAGTGGCGGCAGCCACCAGTGGATCGACGCCGACTGGACCACGGTCGACCACGATCTCCGGCCGCTGTTGGACGAGGAAGGGGCGGCCTCGGCGCCGATCGGCTTCGGCTTCAGCCTCCAGAGCGACCCCGGCCTCGAATTCGGTGGATGGGCCCTCGACGATGTCTGCGTCGTCGAGCTCGACGACATCCCCGGTCACTACCGGCGCGTGGACCTCACCGCCGCCTGGACCGACGCGGGCGAGGCCGACGTCGGCACGGTCGACGTGAGCTGGCACACCCCCTGGATCAAGCCGCTCACGGCCACGGTGCTGGTGCGGCAGGCCGGACGCGCCCCCGCCGACCTCGACGACGGTGTGATCCTCGATCTCGATCTCTCTCCGGCCTTCGGCGAGGCGAAGTCGGTGGTGGACGACCTCCCCGGCCTCGACCGCGGCACCACCTGGACCTACGCCCTCTTCGCCGTCGGCGAGGACGACACCGAGGTCTACACCGCGGCCGTGGACGGAGAGAACGCCGCCACCCTGGACTTCCCCATCCGCGACACCGGCAAGCCCCTCGACACCGGGGACTCCGGCGACACCGCCGCGGACACCTCCGACTCGGCCTCCCCCGACAGCGGCGACTCCGCCGACCCGGGCGACACCGGCGCATCCGGGGACACCGGCACCGAGCCGCAGCCCGGCTGCGGCTGCGCGAGCACGCCGGAGGGCGCGGCCGGGGCGTTCGGTGTGCTGGTCGCGGGAACGATCGCCGCGCGCCGTCGTCGCGCCACGCGGAGGTAGCCGCCCCCCGGCGTGCTAACTCTCCCCGCGCGTGCTCTTCGACTCGCTCCCCTTCTTCGTCTTCATGGCGGCGCTGTACCCGCTATGGCGGGCGTTGCCGCTCGGGATCGGGCGATGGCTGCTCCTCGCGGCATCGCTGGTGTTCTATGGCTGGTGGAGCCTCGGCTTCCTCGGCCTGCTCCTCGCCACCACCACGCTCGACTGGGTGCTCACCCGCGCGATGGACGACGCGCCGAACCGGCGGCGCAAGGCGCTCCTCACCGCCTCCATCGTCAGCAACCTGGGCACGCTGGCGGTGTTCAAGTACCTGGGGTTCTTCGGGGGCCAGGTCAACGCGGCCGCGGGCTGGCTGGGGCACGGCGAGGTGGTGCCGATGTTCCAGCTCGTGCTCCCCGTCGGCATCAGCTTCTACACGTTTCAGGCGATCGGCTACGCGGTGGACGTGTACCGGCGGGAGCTCCCGCCCGTCCGCAACTACTTCGACTTCCTGCTTTTCATCACCTTCTTCCCCCACATGGTGGCCGGCCCGATCCAGCGCAGCGCGCTTCTGCTGCCCCAGCTCAAGCCGATGCGCCGGCCGACCGCGGAGCAGCTCTCCAGCGCCGCGTGGCTCCTGGTGTGGGGCTACTTCAAAAAGGAGGTCGTGGCGGACAACCTCGCGCCGGTGGTGGGCGCGGCGTTCGAGTCGGCGCACCCGAGCGGGCTGTCGGTGGTGGTCGCGGCGTATGCGTTCACGTGGCAGATCTACTGCGACTTCTCGGGCTATTCCGACATCGCCCGGGGCCTCGGGAAGCTGTTCGGCGTGGAGCTGTTGGAGAACTTCCAGCGGCCGTTCTTCGCGGAGTCGCCGCAGGAGCTGTGGCGGCGCTGGCACGTCTCGCTGAGCCAGTGGCTCCGGGACTACCTCTATGTCCCGCTCGGCGGAAACCGCACGAACCGCGACCGGAACCTGCTTGTGACCATGCTCCTCGGCGGGCTCTGGCACGGTGCCAACTGGACGTATGTGCTCTGGGGGGCGTGGCACGGGGTGGCGTTGGTGCTGGGGCGGCGATTGCCGAGGCTGCCGGGGCCGGCGTGGGTGCGGCGGTTGGCGATGTTCCACCTCACGATGCTCGGGTTCGTGCTGTTTCGCGCCAAGAGTCTGACCCAACTCGCGGAGCTCGGGCGCACGCTCGCCGTGGGCCTGACGCCGGCCGCCGGGGACCTCGCTCGCCTCCGGCTGCTGGCCTGGTTGGCACTGCCGATCCTGGTGGTCGAAGCGCTTCAAGAACGTGCCGGCGACACCTTCGTCACCCTCCGGGCGCCTCGTCCCGTCCAGATCGTGCTCTATGTGCTGGCGACGCTGGCCATCGCTGAGCTCGGGTCCACGTACGCGACGACGTTCATCTATTTTCAGTTTTGATCAGGCTTTAGGCTATAGACCGTAGACTGTAGGTCCGAACGGCCTTTGGCCGACGATGGGGAAGGACCGGCGGCGCGAGGTCGGCTTTCCCGACGGCCAACGCCGGTGGTCGAGGAGCCGCCGGGGCGAGAATGGCGGACCGGGAGGAGCCGACGAGATCCTCGCCGCCCTGTTCGACGGTGCGGCCCTTACCGAGACGAACACGCGCAGCATCGCGGACGCGGCGGTGCTCTACCGCAGCGCAGAGAACACGGACTCCGGTGGCCTTGGCGGGTTTGGGGTCGTTCTGACGGACGTCGACGGCGATGGGGGCCAGCCCGGGCGCTGCGCAAACAGGCGTCACCCAAGTGGCTGGAATCGTTCACCGCAAGCCGGACTGGCCCACCCCGCGTCGCCGGTTGTACGGCTGACCGAGGGGGCGGGGTACCAGCCCGACCCCGACCGAAGCCGAACTACAACCGGCAGAAAAGTGAGCCGAGCCGGGCGCGAGCGTTAGCGTAGCGCCCGCATCGGCGGCGCGGAGGCGAACCTCACGGCGCACGAGCGAGCCGGCGACTGGGACAACCGCGTCCTCGTGTACGAGGGAGCGTCCGGGGCGTCGGATCGCTCGAGCGCGGATGCGGATGCGATCCTCCAGGTTCCGGGCGACCGGGACCCCGCGGTTGGCTGGCGCATGGCCGCAGGCGGGGTGTGGACGGCGACGGGCGAGCGGACATCCTTCTCCGCTCGCCGACAGAACAGGGGAGCCGGGGCGCGGTGTACCGGTTCGTCGGCGATTCGGTTGTGCCAGGATCGCTGGAAGCCGGGGATGCCTTCGCAGGCTGGACGCGGGAGGATCACCCGCTCGTCGGCTCGACGGTGGCGTCGGCGGGCAATGTTGATGCCGATGGTCCGGGCGACTTCATCCTGGGCGCCGCGCACGGCGGCACCAGCGGAACGGCGGTCATCGTGCCAGGAGCCGCGGCAACGCGCGCTGCGGACCGCGTCGGCGACCTCCCCCTTCAATGGTCGGGCGTCGGTTCCGGAGTCGGCAGCGGCGATATCCACGGCGATGGTCGAAGCGACGCCACTATCGCCGAAGAGTCCGTGGGTGTCGGCCTGGCTGGCGCGGCCTACGTCGTCCTGGCGCCGTAGCGCCGGCGGAAGGCGGCGCGGCGACGGGTTGGTGCCGCGGGTGGAGGTCATGGCTCCCGTGGCCGCGTCACCCCGAGGCGCCGCGTGGCTGGACGCGGACGCCGATCACATCCCCCGACCCGAAGCGGGGACCGTCTGGGCGGACACCGACGACGTGGAGCAGTCGGTGCTCGGCGGGGACAACGACGCGATGTGCGGCTTCGCGGCGGGCGAGTCGACGATCGCGCTCCGGTTCCGCCGTGGGAGGTGGTCCACGCGCGGCGGCGACCCCGCCCGCCCCGCCCTTCTCGCGGACGGCGGCCCCTCGACCGCCGACGCGAGCCGGAAGGCAGGTCGGTGAAGCGCCACCGGCCCCTCGACCTCCCGACCGAGATCCTTTCCCTTGGCGCGTGCGCCGGCCGCAGGGCGGCGTGGTGCGGCAGCGCCGCAGGCTCACCCTGCGCGAGCGGCGCGCACGTCAGAAACCTGGCGGGGAAGCCGTGCTTCTGCTTCATCTCGCCACAGCGAAGCCAGAGGCGTAACCATCATCGGCGTTCTGCCTTCACTAACCGGCATTGCGAATCGCGTGGTCCTCCCGCCTCCCGCCTCAGGCCTCCAGCCTAATTCCCGGGTCCCCCCGCCAACATCGCCCCGTCGTAGTCGTAGCGGTACACCAGGTCGAGCGCCGCGGCCATGTCGCCGTAGGGCTGGCCGTCGTCGGTGTTCACCACCACGGCGGTGAGGTCGGGATGCGCGGCGTGGTCGGCCGCGATCTCGGCCTCCACCCGCGCCCAGTCGGGGCCGCTCTCCAGGCGCGGGATGAGGGCGCCGGACTCCACGCGCCGCCCGACCCACACCCCGCCCTGGCTCATGTGCAGCGTGAGCGGCGGCAGCTCCGCCCCCGCCCCCCCGCCGACCCCCTGCTCCACCCCGAGCGCCGACACGTCCACCAGGACCGCAGTCATCATCAAGAACGCGATGAGGCAGGAGAGGAAGTCGATGAACGGCACGAGGTTGAGCTCCACGCCCATCTGCCGCTTGCCCTTGGACTCGATCGAGACACCCATGAAACACCTCCGCCCCGGACCGACAGCGGCCACGGGGCGGAGAATGTGAACGATCGGTGAAGTCGCTCCCGACGGGGGATTATTCGATGCGGACCATGGCGCAGCTGATGCCGATGCGGTCCTTCTTGCCGTCGCACTCCTTGTACCGGTCGAAGTAGACGACGTGCTTGCCGGTCTCGCCGAGGGTGACCTCGGTGTTCCAGCGCGGTCCATACTGCTTGTCGTCGGTCGTGGAGAGGCCACCCTGCTTCTTCACCCAGTCGACGTACACGTCGGCGGTGTAGGAGCAGGACGCGGCGCCCTTCTGATCCTTCTGGAGGATCGAGGCGAACTTGATCGTGCCGGCGGTCTGCACGGCCAGGACCTTGTCGTCCGGGCCGGGGGCCCAGGCGCTGTCGGCGTCCTTGCAGGACTCCCAGATGTACTCCTCGCCGCCCGACTTCACGAACTTGGCGGTGCCGATCTGGTTCTCGTACTGGTTGAGGCGCCCGTCGACCATGGTCTGGTACTTGTCGACGATGGTCACGCCGCACTTCGCCTTGTCGACCGCCACCTGGATGACGGACCGCAGCTTGTTGTTCGGGCTGTTGTCCATCTTCCGCTGGGTGGTGATCTCCTCGCCCTTGAGCTTCTTGAGCTCGGCGTTCACCGTCTCGGAGACCTTGGTCACCTCTTCCACCGGTGCGCCGATCGCCGCAGCGACCGCAGCGGGGTCGCACACGCCATCGTGCGAAGCGGCGTACGCCTTGCAGAACGCGTCGATGTGGGGGTCAGTCTCGAGGCAGGTGGCGATGGAGCCGGCCACCGTGCAGTCGTACTTGTAGACGTCGCTCACCGAGCCGGCGGTGTAGTCGGCCTTGAGCGCGCCGCCTTCCGAGCGGAAACGCAGGCGCGCCGTGGGGTCGGGCTTGGTGGAGCCGTCGGCCTGGGGCTTGGGGTAGAGCCAGACCGTGTCGCCCAGCGTGTCGAACGACAGCGAGCACTCGGGCTTGGTGGGGGCCGCGCCGCCGGGAGGCGCGGGCTCGGGGAGATCACACGCGAGGGTGAGGAGCAGAAGCATGAAGACTCCGAATTCGCGCCCCCGCAATACCGCCCACGCGCATGACGTGTCAAGCGGCGTGCCGTCTGCGCTTCGTCTGCGTCACGTCGCGCTTCGACCCGGCTGGGTGCGCGCCGCAGGTTCGACGACGTTGACGGCATTTTGGCAACGGCGCTGTCACACCTGAGGTCTCATAGCGAGGGGCTCGGAACCGACCGTCCCGAGGAGCCTTTACCGACTCCTTGCGGACGGGTGTGGTCAGGCTCCTGCGTTTCTGCTACAAGGGCGTGCGCTTCGAAAACCCCCCAGTCGGCGTCACTGCCGAGGAGTGAACATGGGCAGCATCGTGAAGTTCTACCAGGAAGGCGGATGGGGCATGCACCTCATCAGCGCTTGCCTCCTCACCTCCATCGGCATCATCATCGAGCGCGTCAAGGTGCTCTGGGGTGACAGCTCCGAGAACAAGCACGCCCTGCTCACGGGCCTCAACCAGCACATCATGCGCGGCGACATCCAGGCCGCCATCCGCTGGCTTTCTTCCCAGAAGCAGGGGCCCATCTCCCGCATTCTGCGCGCTGGCCTGATGAAGGCGCACCGCCCCGACAAGGAGATCCAGGCCGCTCTCGACCAGGCCTCCCTGTCCGAGACCCCGCGCATCGAGGCCCGCACCGGCTACCTCGCGGTGCTCTCCAACACCGCCACGCTGTGCGCCCTGATCGGCACCATCTCGGGCCTGATCAAGACCTTCTCCTCGCTCTCCGGCGCCGACCCGGCGAAGAAGTCCGAGCTGCTCTCCGCGGGCATCTCCGAGGCGATGCACTGCACGCTCTACGGTCTCGCGTCCGCGGCCTTCGTCATCATCTGCTACGCGGTCATCCAGGCGAAGACCCAGCACACGATCGAAGGCATCAACGAGTCCGTCGTGGCCGAGCTCAACTTCGTCCTCTCCAACCGCGCCGCCAAGTCCGAAGGCGCGCAGGCGGCGGGGTAGGTCATGGGCGTTTCGGTCGAAGGCGGCAAGGGCCGCGGGAAATCGATGGGCGTGGACCTGAACCTGGTCCCGTTCATCGACTTCCTGTCCTGCCTCATCGCGTTTCTGATGATGACGGCGGTCATGACCGAGATCCACTCCATCGCGGTTGAGCAGAACGTGTCCCCCCCGGACCCGAACACGCCTCCGCCGGATCCGCCGCCGCCCCCGCCCCTCACGATCCATGTGGAAGCCGATGCGCTCTTCGTCTGCCGTAAGGTGGAAGAAGGCACCCGGATTCCCAAGGTCGGCGAGGACTACAACTGGGACAAGCTGGAAGAGCTCCTCGTGAAGGACCACGAGGCCCTCCCGGCTGAGGACATGGCGGTCATCAACACCGACGACGGCGTGCACTACGAGTACATGGCTCACGCCTTGGATCTCACGCGCAAGATCGGCTACACCAAGACCGCGCTCTCCGGCGGACCCCCGTCGTTGACGCCGGACATGCCTGCTGCACCGGCAGGAGGGACTCCATGAGCGGGATCATCATCCCGGGCCGTCGGCCGGCGTTCATGCCGATCGGCCGGCTCCGCGGCAGTTCACTGTCGGGTGGCAAGAAGAGCGGGTTCGTCTCGCTCAACTTGACCCCGATGGTGGACATGTTCACCATCCTCGTCGTCTTCCTCATCCAGCTCTTCAAGGCGTCGGGTGAGGTCGAGCTCAGCTCCAAGATCACCGTGCCTCGCTCGGTGGCGGGGTCGCCGCTCGAAGGAGAGACGGGTACGGTCGTTCAGGCGGCGGGCACGGAGTGCTACGGGGATACCAAGTCCATCCTCCTGCTCGACAGTCAGCCGTTCTCGGCGGAAGAGTGCGGCGACGCGCTCTCGGTCGAGATTCCGGGTATGACGGCTCGTCTCACGCGCATCCGTGAGACCAATGAGAAGATCTTCGGTCGGGATCCCAGCATGCCGTACGACGGCGTGTTGATCATCCAGGCCGACGTGGCGACCGACTTCCACCTCGTGCGCCGGATCATCTTCTCGGCGAACGCGGCAGGGTGGGCCAAGATGAAGTTCGTGACGCAGCCCTCGGCGACGAAGGCGGCAGAAGCTCCTCCCGAATAGGCGGAGCCGGTTCAGAAGCGCCAGGGGGCCGCCGCGAGGCGGCCCTCTTCGTTTTCAGGCCTCGCTCACTCTGCGAGCTCCCAGCCGCTGCGGTAGCCGCCGAGCGCGCTCACCGCGTCGATCAGGCGGGCGAAGACGGGGTGTGCCGCCAGCGTGGCGGTGTCGCCGATGAGGATGAGCCGGTCGCGCGCGCGGGTGACGGTGACGTTCAGGCGGCGGGGATCGGCCACGAAGCCGAGCTCCTGCTCGGGGTTGCTCCGAACGAAGCTCGCGAGCACCACCGACTTCTCGCGCCCCTGGAACGCGTTGACCGTGCCCGACTCCAGCTCAGGGAGCGCGGCGCGGATGCGGAGGAGCTGCGCCCGGTACGGGGTGACCACCGCCACGTCCTTCGCCTCCACGCCCTCGGCTTGGAGCTCGGCCCACAGTTTTCGCAGGAGCGCCAGCTCACCCGGGTTGTGGAACGAGCCCATGGATTCGCGCTCCTCGTCGTAGCCGAGGCCAGCGGTGTCCACCCAGGTGGCGGCGGGGGAGGTGCGCGGGGTGGCCACGGAGGCGTCGGCCTCGAGCTTGCCGCCGTAGGTCGGTGAGCAGAGCGTGAGCAGCTCATCGTTGAACCGGTACTCCCGGGTGAGCATCGGAAAGACGAAGCCCGCCTCCACCAGCCGCTGGAGCAGCGAACGTTCGAGCACCGGATCCCGCGACTTTACCACCGGCCCGAGCTGCTGGGGATCGCCGGCGAGGAGCAGCCGTTTCACCCGGCCGACCAACGTCCAGATGGCGGGTTCGGCGATCTGCGAGGCTTCGTCCACCACCGCGGTGCGGGGCACGGGGAGGCCGCGGCCCCGCGAGAGCAGCGTGCCGAGGGTCATCGCGAGCACGTCGGCGGCGTCGAGGACCTCGCGCTTGGCCGCCGCCCATTCGTCCCGGATCGCGTCGCGGAGCTCGAGGCCCTCGGGGCCGCTCGCCTTCTGCGCCTGGCGCATGAGGCCCCGGATCACGTCGGCCCGTGGCCCGTGGAGGATGCGCCACTCCAGGGAGAGCGGCTGCACCGGGGAACCGATGCGGGCGCTCACGCCGAGGCGCACCACGTCGAGCCCCGCGGCGGCGGCGCGCAGCGCGAGGTGGTCGACCGCGGCGTTGCTCTCGGCGAGGGCCCAGGGGCGCTCGCCAAGCTCCCGTAGGGCCACGAGGATGGCACAGAGTGTCTCGGTTTTTCCGGTGCCGGGGGGGCCGTGGAGCAGGCCGATCTCGGTGGCGCCCAGCACCAGCTCCGCCGCGGTGCGTTGGGAAGAATCGAGCTTCGCGAACGCGGGGTGTTCGAACGGATCGGGGCGGTAGGGGCGCTCGTGGCCGAGCAGCAGGTTCACCAGCGGGGTGGACTTGTCCCCGCCGCGCGCCACGGCGGCGCGCTGTTCTTCCCAGATCGAGAAGTCCAACCGCCGGCTCACGCACCACGGACCCGGGCCGTTGGGGGCGTCCTCCACCCGCAGTTCGAGCGTGGACTCGTCGAGCCCCTCGACCCGGCCGGCGATCCCCACGTCGGGGCCGCCGACGGGGCCGAGCACCACAGGGTCCCCCGGGGTGAAGACGCCGCCCAGATCGGCCCCGCGCAACAGGACATTCACCCGGCCACGGCTGCGGAGCTCGGTGCTCTCCAGGGCGAGCGGGTACACGCTGAAGCCGAGCGCGCGCCGCGCGGACAGCGACTGGGCCTTGATCTCGTCGTGTTCCGCCACCACCGCCCGCCGCTCGCGGTCCATCGCGGCGAGGAGGGCTTGGAGGTGTTCCATGCGGCGGCCTAACCGGACGAGGCGCGGGGCGCGCCTCCTGGGGCGGCGGCTGCACGGCCTGTCCGCGGCGTCTCGGCGGCGCCGCGGCTGGGTCCCGGAAGGGGGCCGCGCAGCGGGCCGCCGGGCCGCGAGGATGAACCTCGACGTTCACCCATCGTTCGGCCGCGTGCGGGCCCACGCGGGGCGGCTCGGATAGGATCGGCCCCCGATGAAGCTCTCGGCGACCATCCGCGGCAACTCCTACACCTTCCGGAGTGTGAAGGAGGTGCTCGCCCGGGCGAACCCGCCGAAGTCCGGGGATGATCTGGCCGGCGTCTCCGCGCGGGACCCCGTGGAGCGCGTGGCCGCCCGCGCGGTGCTCTCGCAGCTCACCCTCGGCGAGCTCCGTGCGAACCCGGTGGTGCCGTACGAGCAGGATGAACTCACCCGGCTGGTGGAGGACAACCTCGATGAAGGCGCTTTCAACGCGGTGAAACACCTCAGCGTCGGCCAGTTTCGCGAGTGGCTGCTGGAGCCTACGACCACCGGGCAGAAGCTCCGGTCGGTGGCGCCGGGGCTCACGCCGGAGATGGCCGCGGCCGCCTGCAAGCTCATGTCCAACATGGACCTGATGGTGGTGGGCGCGAAGTGCGAGGTCGTGGTCCGCTGCAACAATACGCTGGGTCTTCCCGGCACGTTGTCCTCGCGGCTCCAGCCGAACCACCCGACCGACGACGTTCAGGGCATCCTCTACTCGGCGCGCGAGGGGTTGGTGTACGGCTGTGGGGACGCGGTGATCGGCGTGAACCCCGCCACCGACACCCCCGAGAGCACCGCCGAGATTCTCCGCGCACTCGGCGATTTGCGCGCGCGCAACGGGATTCCTACGCAGCAGTGTGTGCTCAGCCACGTCATCGTGCAGATGAAGGCGCTCGCGCTCGACTGCCCGATGGACCTGATGTTCCAGAGCTTCGCCGGCTCCGAGTCGGCGAACCGGGCGTTCGGCATCTCCGTCGCGCTGATGGACGAGGCGTACGACCTCATGCGCCGCAAGAAGAGCAGCACCGGGCCGAACTTCATGTACTTCGAGACCGGGCAGGGCAACGCGCTCTCGTCCGATGCTCACCACGGCGCCGACCAGGTCACCATGGAGGCGCGCTGCTACGGGTTCGCCCGCAGATACAAGCCCTTCCTGGTGAACACGGTCGTGGGCTTCATCGGCCCCGAGTACCTGGAGGACGGGCCGCAGATCACCCGGGCTGGCCTGGAAGATCACTTCATGGGCAAGCTCATGGGGCTGCCCATGGGGTGCGACGCCTGCTTCACCTACCACGCGAAGATGTCGCAGGACGAGCTGGAGAGCCTCAAGGTGCTCCTCGGCGCCGCCGGCTGCACCTACCTGATGTCGATGCCGGTGGGGGACGACATCATGCTCAACTACCAGTCGAGCTCCTTCCACGACATTCCGAGCGTGCGCAGCCTCGTGAAGAAGTCCCCGGCCCCTGAGTTCGACGCGTGGCTCGCCGCCCGGGGCATCTCCTCCGGCCACACACCGGGTGAACGCCTGGGCGACGTCTCGGTGCTCCGATGAGCCGTGGATACCCTGAATCCCGTACTCGGGACCTTGTGGCGCAGCTCCGCCGCCAGCTCGGTGAGAACGATCCGAACCCGCCCCGGCAGCCCTTGCCGGAGGTGGCGTTTCCGCCCGTTCGCGTTTTTCCGTCGCCGCGCCGGCGATCCGCCCTCGCTGAAGCGGCGGCCGCGCACACCACGGCGCTCGTGGGCATCGGCGCGGTGGGCACGCGCTACGCCACGGACGTGGTCTTGCAGTTCCAGGCCGAGCTGGCAGTGGCGCACGGCGCGGTGGCCGCCGAGCTGCCGGGCGACTGGGCGGAGTCCAAGGGGTACTTCCCGCTGATCTCGCGGGTCACCTCGCACCGGGAGTTCCTCCTGCGCCCCGACCTCGGCCGGCGCCTCTCGGAAGCGAGCGCGGCGAAGTGGGCGGCGGAGTGCAAGAAGGACGTGGACGTGCAGCCCATCCTCGCGGACGGCCTGAGCGCCGTGGCCACGCAGGGCGCCGGCCCCGAGCTGATGGGCGGGTTCATCGCCGAATGTGAGCGGCGCGGCTGGAAGGTGGGCACGCCCTGCTGCGCCAAGTTCGCGCGCGTATGGCTGGAGGACGAGATCGGCCAGCTCGCCCGCGCCAAGGTGGCGGTGATCCTCCTCGGCGAACGCCCGGGTCTCGGCACGGGCGATGGCCTCAGCGCCTACCTGGTGTTCAACCCGAAGCTCGGCAACACGGACGGCAACCGCAACATGATGTCCAACATCCACGCACGCGGGATCCCCCCGGCGGACGCCGCGAAGCGCCTCGCCGTGCTCGCCCAGCTCATGCTCGAACAGGGCACGAGCGGCGTGGCCCTGGACCTCGCGCCCCGCGCCGCCGAGCTCGGGGAGGCCGCGAAGGGCGGCTACCGCAAGCCCGAGCCCCGCACCCGCCTGGTGGAGGTCTGATGCCGGTCCTTGAACCCATCCTCCCCAGGGTGCTGGCCGTCCGCCGCCTTCCGGGCGCCGACCCTGCCCTCTTGCGGGCGTACGGCGCCGATCCCGAGCGGCACACGTCGCTCGCGCTCGTCACGGTGGATCAGGACGATCCCACCTACGTCGCGCTGGACGAGGCCACCAAGCACGCACGGGTCGATGTGGTGTACGCCCGCAGCTTCTACGCCGGCAGTCGCCATGCATCGGGGCCGCACTCCGGTGAAATCCTTGGCGTCCTCGCGAGCGACGACCCCAGCGAGATCGACAGCGCCATCGAGGTGTTGTTGCGCACTCTCGCCCACGACGCCTGCTTCTACGGCGCCAACGCCGACTCCAGCATCGCCGTCTTCCCGCACGTGATCGCCTCGCTCGGCCACTACCTCAGCGCGCAGGCGGGCCTGCGCGCCGGCGAGCCCATGGCCTACCTGGTGGCTCCGCCCCTGGAAGCCACGTACGCCCTGGACTTCGCGCTCAAGGCCGCCGACGTTCGTCTGGTGAAGGCGTTCCCCCCGCCCACCGAGACCAACTTCGCGGCGTCCTGGCTCACCGGCGATCTCCCGGCCTGCGAAGCCGCGGCGATGGCCTTCGCCGAAGCGGTGGTCGACGTGGCGCGGTCGCCCCGCGATCGCTGAGCGGCCGATGCCCGTCCGCCGCCCGCCGCCGCCGAGCCTGGAGCTCTCCGAGGCCGAGATGCGTGAGATGGTGGGCCGCGCGATGGACCGGATCGTCCCGTTCATCGCCGAGCTCCCCCGCGCACCGATGCACCGGATGGACGGCGCGCACAAGCTCGTGCGGGCGCTGCGGGAGCCGATGCCCGAGCGCGGCGCCTCGTTCCGGCGGCTCCTCGGCCAGCTCTTCGAGCGGGTGCTCCCCTTCGGGCTGAACACCGCGAGCCCCGGATACACGGCCTACATCCCCGGTGGTGGCCTGTTCCACGCAGCGGTGGCCGACCTCATCACCGACGCCACCAACCGCTACGTGGGCATCTGGCAGGCGGCGCCCGGCCTCGTGCAGCTCGAGACCAACGTGATCCGCTGGTTCTGCGATCTCGCGGGGTTCCCCGCCGGCTCCGGCGGACTCCTCACGACCGGCGGCTCGCTGGCGAACCTCGGGGCGGTGGTCACGGCGCGGCACGACCGCCTGCCGCCCGACTTCCTCAAGGGGCGCCTCTACGTGTCGGCGGCGGTGCACCACTCGGTGCAGAAGGCGGCGCGGGTGGCGGGTTTTCCTGATGAGGCGGTGCGGATCGTCCCGGTGGATTCGCGGTTCCGTCTCGACGTCGCGGCGTTGGAGGCGGCGGTCACGGCGGACCGGGCCGCGGGCTTCGTCCCCGCCATGGTCGTGGCGTCGGCGGGCACCACCGCGACCGGCGCCATCGACCCGATCCCCGCGCTCGCGGACCTGTGCGTGCGCGAGGGCATGTGGTTCCACGTAGATGCGGCGTATGGCGGCTTCTTCCTGCTCACCGAACGTGGGCGCGCGCGCCTGGCCGGAATCGAACGCGCCGACTCCATCACGCTCGACCCGCACAAGGGCCTCTTCCTCCCGTACGGCACCGGCTGCCTGGTGGTCAGGGACCTCGCCAGGCTCCGTGCTGCGCATCAACTCTCAGCCTCCTACTTACCACATGCCGAGGCTGACCCCGACTGCTGGGACTTCTCCGACCTCGGCCCCGAGCTCTCCCGCGACGCACGTGGCGTGCGCGTGTGGCTGCCGCTGAAGATGCACGGCGCCGGCGTCTTCCGCGCGCAATTGGACGAGAAGCTCGATCTCGCCGAGGTCGTGGCCGAGGCGATTCGCGCGCGCCCGGAGCTGGAGCTGGTGGCCGAGCCCGAGCTGTCCCTGCTCGCGTTCAGGGTGCGGCACCCCGACCCCACGGAGGGCGACGGCCTCACCCGCCAGCTCGCCACACACATCAACCGCCGCCAACGGGTGCTCCTCACGGGAGTGGAGCTCAGCGGCCGCTATCTCCTCCGCGTCTGCGTGCTGAGCTTCCGCACCCACGCCGCCGAGATCGCCGCCCTGATCGAAGACCTCGACGCCGCGATGGCCGACGGCGCCCACCGGCTTCCCAGGCCGTCCGCCCGGTAGAACGTGGAGGCGGACGAGGACGACGTCAGATCGACGGCAGCCCGCACTCCCCATCGGCAACGAGCGCCTTGACCTCATCCGCCGACAACGCCGCGTTCCAGTAGCCGACCTCGTCGAGGGTCCCCGCGAAGTACCGGACGCCGTTGTTCTCGTCGTGACCGAGCACGTAGGGGTTTCCGCCATCGAGGATGGCGTCGTAGTTCAGGTTGGCGCCGGCGCCCGGGTTGCCGTTGACGTACAGGAACACCTCGCCTGCGTTGAACGTGACCGCGAGGTGCACCCACGTCCCCACCGCGAGCGGGGTGTGGGTGGAGGTGCCGATCTCGGTGGCCCCGGAGCCCCCCTCCGTGAAGATCGAGGGCACGCCGGTGGGATCGACCACCAACAACCAGCCGGAATACGAACTGGGCCCGTTTCCGTGGTTGGCGATGACGCCGAAGTCGCCGGAGGGAAGCGCGTCCATCCGCACCCAGCCGGCCCAGGAGAAGCTGGCGGTGGAGAGCGGCACCCCCGCGTCGAGGTGCGCCGTGCTGCCGTCCAGCTTGGCGGCCAGGCCGGCCTTGCCGACGACCGCCGTGATGGTGCCGGTCGAGGCGGCGTCGTGGCTTCCCGCTCCGTCAAGGACGGTGGCGGCGCCGGCGTCCTCGAGGCTGTACCAGACCACGGGGGCGGGGCCGGCGAAGGTCGGCGCGGAGCAGGGGCCGGTGTCCGCCGTGTCGGCGCCGGTGTCCGCGGTGTCGGTGTCGGTGTCCGCGGTGTCGGTGTCCGTGTCCGCCGTGTCGGCGCCGGTGTCGCCGGAGTCGGCGCCGGTGTCGCCGGAGTCGCCGGTGTCGGTGGCGGCTGAGTCGGTCGGCGTCGCCGTGCCGCAGGCCGTGAGGGAGGCGAGGAGGAGGCTGCGCAGCATGGCCGAACCGTTGAGTGGACGCAGGGTACCTGCCGGACCCGGGCCGGACACCCCCACCGAACCCCCACTTGGCCCCGCCCGGTGCGGCCGTTGACCCCACGGGCCGACGACGGCGGCTGCCCGGCCTGCGGCCGGGCACCGGGTGCTGCGGGGCTCGCTGGCGCTCGGTCCCGGCCGAGCCGGGACGGCCTTCGGCCCCCCTCCGCCCCCTGCCGCGGTGCGGCCGGGGCGATCCCGGCCGCGCCCCGCTCACCCCACCGCGCGTCGCACCTCGCGCGTGGCCATCGCCAGCCACACGGAGAAGACCGCTTCCTGCCGCTCGGGCGTGGGCTCGGCGAGCGCGAGCTGGAGCGCCGCGGGAAAGAGGTGGTTCGTCACGAGCACGACGTCGCGGAGGGGGGTGGGGTCGGCGGTGGGGGCGACGGCGAGGAGGGCGGCGGTTAGACGGTCGGCGTTCTCCTGGCTGTCCGCGAGGTTGCGGGCCTGGAGCTCCTTGTCGCCGAGGATGCCGTAGAGCACCTGGGTCCACATCGGGTCGGCGCGGTGCAGGGCGAGCCAGCCGCGGGCGGCGGCTTCGAGGCCGGCGAGCACCTCGTCGAGCGTGGTGCGTCCGGCGAGCTCCGCGGCCAGCGTGTCGCGCACCTGGGCGAAGTACCGTTCGACCAGGGCTTCGAGCAGGCCGTTGCGGTCGGCGAAGTACTGGTACACGCTGCCGATCGGCACCTCGGCGCGGGCCGCCACGTCGGAGGGGCGCAGCGCGGCGGGGCCGCCCTCGGCGAGCAACGCGGCGGCCGCCTGGAGGATGCGCTCCACGCGCTCGCGGCTCCGGGCCTGCGTGGGCTGTCGACGGAGGGTGCTCATCGTCAACATGAGTATCACTCATCTTTTGGCTTGACGAGAACATGAGGGTGGCTCATATTTGTGCCACGAGGTGAACGTGGACGTGCGCGAGTACCGGGAGTTGGACGCCGTGGCGCTGGCGGGGCTGGTGCGTCGGGGGGAGGTCGGCGCAGGGGAGCTGGCCGCGGCGGCCAACGCCGCGATCGACGAAGAGAACGGCGTGATCAACGCCGTGGTGCACCGCTTCCCCGAGCGCGCCGCCGCCGCCCTCGGCGCCGGGCTGCCCGACGGCCCGCTCCGCGGGGTGCCGCTCCTCCTCAAGGACCAACTCGAGGTGGCCGGCACGCCGATCAACTACGGATCACGGCTGCTCGACGGCTACCTCTGCCCGCGCACGCACCCGCTCGCGGCGCGCCTGGAGGCCGCCGGCGCCCTCTTCCTCGGGCGCACGAACATGAGCGAGATGGGCTTCACCCCGACCACCGAGCCCGCGCGCTTCGGCGCCACCCGCAACCCCTGGGACCTCGGCCGCTCGCCGGGCGGCTCCAGCGGCGGGGCGGCCGCCGCGGTGGCCGCGGGGTTCGTGCCGGTCGCCCACGCGGTGGACGGTGGCGGCTCCATCCGCATCCCCGCCGCGGCGTGCGGCCTCGTCGGGCTCAAGCCGAGCCGTGGCCGGGTGGTCACCGCGCCGGACGACGACCCGGACGGCTTCGTCTCCCACCACTGCGTGAGCCACACCGTCCGCGACAGCGCGGCGGTGCTCGACGTGCTCGCGGGCGGCGGCGGGCGGTGGGCGCTGCCGGCGCCGGCGATCCCCTACGCGGAGGGCGTGCGGCGGGAGTCGCCCCGGCTGCGGGTGGGCGTGTGCGCGGTCGGGCTGTACGGCGAGCGGCTGCACCCGGCGGCAGAGGCGGCGGTGCTCACCACCGCGCGGCGCCTGGAATCGCTGGGCCACGCGGTGGAGCCGGTGCCGCCGCCGGTGGACGCGGAGCGGCTCACCGAGGCCATGCGGGTGCTTTGGTCGGCGGGGGCGGGGGTCTTCTTGCGCCTCGCGCAGCGTGGCGTCGGGCAGAGCGCGCTGCCCGCCTTCGTGAAGGCGCTCCTCGCCCACCCGGCGCTCTTCCGCCTCGCCATCGCCCTGCCGCTCGGCGGCGCCCCGCTCGTGGAGGCGTTCACCCGCCGCCTCGGCCGCATCGACGCCGGCTGCACCCCCAGCGACCTCTGGCTCGCCGGCGTGGCGCTCCAGGAGGCGGCGGCGGCCCTCGCAGCGCAGTTCGCCCACCACGACCTCCTGCTCACCCCCGTCCTCACGCGCCCGCCCGACCCGCTCGGCACGCTCGACCTCTCGGGCTCCGACGCCGCGATCACCTGTCGGCTCTTCGAGTACGTGGCGTTCACCCCGGTCGCGAACGCCACCGGGCTGCCGGCGATCTCGGTCCCCGGGCCGCCGGACCCCGTCACGGGGCTGCCGATGGGCGCGCACCTGATGGCGCCGATGGGGCGGGAGGACTGGCTCCTCGGCGTGGCGGCGCAGATCGAGCGCGGCTGGCCGTGGCCGCGGGTGTGGGCGCGCGCCGCCGCGGGGACCGCGGG
>CAIXRH010000126.1 GCA_903921785.1 uncultured Pseudomonadota bacterium | reverse complement strand
TGATCCGACCGGTGTCGCTGATTCTACGACTGCCATCCAGGACGCGATCGATCTTGACTCTGGCGCCCGCACTGTGCTGTTCCCACCGGGGGACTATCTCTTCTCCGGAACAATCACGTTCGGAAACGACAACCAACAGTGCGAGTTCCTGGGCAATGCGAGGCTGATCCCGGCTGACGGGGAATCCAAGATAAGTATCACTGGGAAATATCAGATATTCAAGAAACTCTGCATCTTCTCGCAAGAGGAGTCAGACTCGACGTACCCGCTGAACACGACGACGGTGACGCTCGCGAACACGAACAACGTTCTGGCGCAGCTCATAAAAGACCTGCAGGCAAACGGGCTTCTCGGGTAGGTGGCGGTGTTCAACCCAGCGAGGCTCCTTCCACCAGCGGTGCTGTACCGGTTGTTGGTCCTTAGAGATATGTCCGGGACCGCGAAGCGGAATTGTCCGGCATGTGGGTACACCGGGCGGTTCACAGCCTCTGGCGAACCTCCTCGCTATGACGCAGTGTGTGGAGGCTGTGGCTCCCGGGAGAGACATCGCTTGGTGGTCATGGCGGTTGATCGGTTGGGGTTGATCGTGTCGGGGGACCGAGTTCTTCACTTTGCTCCCGAGGGCCCTCTGCGGCCCTGGCTGGCTACGCGGACGACGCCGGGAAACTACGTGTCGGCGGACCTAACGCCAGGAAATGACCTGATGCTGAACCTTGAGGCGATCGAACAGTCGGACGCCACGTGGGATGTGGTGATCGCGAACCACGTCCTTGAGCATGTAAACGATGCCCTCGCGTTGTCGGAGATGCATCGAATCCTCCGTCCCGGGGGGAGGCTCATCGCCACGGTCCCATTGGTAGAGGGCTGGGACCAGACCTATGAGGACCCGAACGTGACGTCGCGAGTCGAACGACAGCTTCACTTCGGGCAAGAAGATCATGTTCGTTACTACGGTCGTGATTTTCGCGAACGCGTTCGTGCGGCTGGGTTCGAACTGACAGAGTTCGTGGCGACGGGCGCCGAAACGGCCCGTCACGGGCTGGTTCCCGGCGAACGCGTGTTCATTGGCCGAAAGCGGTTGTGATCAGTCCTGTGTGATCAGTCCTTCGAGGACAGAGAGAGCCGTCCTGCTGCTAACCCCCGCTAAGCCTCCCTTATCGGCGGCTGGAAACGGCCCGTAGTCCGCGGTTCTGAGCCTCCGCGTGGCCCCTCGTGCATCCGAACGACGGGTTGGAGAGCCGCAGGGCACCGCTGGGCGGTCAATTTCTGGCTGCTCACGGGCGGACACTCGCCGCATGACCCACCTCGTCCATGCTCCGGTCCTCGACGCGCAGCTCGTTGCCGATCTCGTCCCGCTCGCCGCGCGCGCGGCCGAGCTCGCGGACGCCGCGCGCGCCCCCAACACCCGGCGGGCCTACGCGCGCGCCTGGCGCACGTTTCGAGGCTGGGCCGAGGCGCGCGGTCGGATGGCTCTCCCGGCCGCGCCGGAGACGCTGGCGCTCTACCTGACGGACCGCGCCACGGCCGTCTCTGTTGCCACGCTCGAGCAGGAGATCGCGGCGATCACCGACGCGCACCGGGCGGCCGACGTCCCGAGCCCCACCGAGAGCCGCGATGTGCAGCTCGTCTGGAAGGGGATTCGCCGCACCTACGGCACGCCGGCGCGAGGGAAGGCCCCCGTGGGGGTCCTCGACCTGGCGCGCATGGTCCACGAGCTCGGCGACACGCCGAGCAGCGTGCGCGACCGGGCGATCTTGCTCCTCGGCTTCGCTGGTGGGTTGCGGCGCTCGGAGCTGGTCGCGGTGGACGTGGAGGACCTGGTGCAGAACCCGGACGGCTACGCGCTCCGGATTCGCCGCTCGAAGACGGACGCGGAGGGCGAAGGGCACCTCATCGGCATCCCAAACGGGCGACGTCCCGAGACCTGCCCGGTCCAGGCGGTGCGCGCCTGGCTCGCGCTCGCTGGCATCCAGCGCGGGGCCGTCTTCCGGCCCGTGACCCGGCACGGGACCATCGGGACGTCCCGTCTCCGTGATCGCGCGGTTGCCGAGATCCTCAAACGCGCCGCGCGCGCCATCGGTCTGGACGCGCGGGAGATCAGCGGACACTCGTTGCGCGCGGGCCTCGCGACCGAGGCCGTGCGCGCCGGCGTCTCGGAGCGCGCCATTATGGCGCAGACCCGCCACAAGAGCATCGCCGCCTTCCGTGGGTACGTCCGGACGGGCTCGCTCTTCCTCGAAAATCCGGCCGCGGCGCTGCTGTAAGCGATTTCAAGCACGTTGCTGGATTTTGCTGTATAGTGCTGTTGAGATACAGCATTTCGCTGCATACCGCTTCTTCCCTGGAGACTCTCCATGTACATCCTCGCCGTCATCGTCCGTAAAGGAGGGGCCGGAAAAAGCACCCTCGCGTTCTCGGCTGCCTGTGATGCCGCAGAACATGGCTACCGGGTGCTGCTCGTGTCGGCCGACCCCCAGGGCGACTCCGCGCGCTGGGCGAAGGGACCGGATGCCCGCATTCGTCCGGACGACCGCTTCGAGTCACCGCACGGGTTCTCGGTCCTGTACTCGGCCAACGTGCCCCCGGCCGACGAGCTGACCGCCTACGATCTGGTCATTGTGGATCTGCCGCCCGTCGCCGAGGCGGTGATGTGGGTTCGCCCCCACATGTGGCTCATGCCGATGGACGGACGCAACGCCCTGGAGGACACCCTGCCCATCCTCCGCGCGATGCGCTCGCAGGGCGGGAAGATGGTGTTCGTGCCCAACAAGGCCGATGCGGCTGGAATGGGAACTGAGCAGGTGCTGCGGGAGGGCATTCAGGCGGCGATGCGGCTCCAGCCAGGGAGCGTGTGCCTCGACTCCATCCCCGACTCCGCTGCGGTCGCACGGGTGGGCGAGTACGCGCTGCCCCCCTGGAAGACCCCCTACGGCCCCAAGACGCTGGGCGCGGCTGCCGTGCGCGTTGTTTGCGCGTACGTCCGCGCCGCCGCTGGCAAACCGAAGGCGCGCACCAAGCCCAAGACGACGGCCAACGTGGCCTCGCGGTGGCGCTGATGCGTCGCCCACCACCGATCAACATCGAGAACGCGATGTCTGACGAGGATTTCGACAAGGTTCATCCCGACGTCGCGCGGGGGATGCTTGAGAACGAGGAGCGCGCGCGTGAAGCGAGCCTTCCTGTTCACGTCCAGCCCGCTTCTCGGGCCGTGCAGCCGACCCCCTCGGCGCGCGGGCCGGTCCAGACTCGTCCAGAACCGCGGAGCCAGGTCCAGCCGACTCCACGCGCACAAGCTGCACCCGCGCCCCGCATGCCCATCGTCCCGCAGACGCAGGTCCTCAATACGCCCCGCGCCGCCGCAACCCGCCCGGGGCCCGTGGTGAAGTATGAAGAACCCGTTGCCGCGCGCCGCCTCGGCAACGGTCCGGTCCAGACTCGTCCAGATGCCCCTGAACCGCGGAGCCAGGTCCAGCCGACTCCGCGAGCACAAGCTGCACCCGCGCCCATCGTCCCGCAGGCGCAGGCCCGCCAAGAGGTACTCAATACGCCCCCCGCAACCCGTCCGGGGCCCGTGGTGAAGCCGCATGAACCCGTTGCCGCGCGCCCCGCGGCCCAGCCCACGCAGCCGTGGCAGAACCTGTCGCACGACATGGCGCGTCGCGCAGAACCCGTTCCAAAACCTGCCACAGCCATCGAAGCCCCCCCAGCCATCGAAGCCCGAGCAGATGTCGTGAAGGCCCCCGCGCCAACCGCGCCCCAGCTCCCGGCGATCACCCCAAAACGCCGAGGTCCAAAGCCCGCCGAGAACACCTCCGAGCGGATGTTCGTGCAGCTCCGCCTGGCGCTCCCGGTGGCGCTGATGTTCCGCACCGTCGCCGATGCCTTCGGCCTCGACCACAACGCGGCCGGGGCAATGCTGCTCACGTTCGGGTACGACACACTTTCCCGCCAGCAGCTCGTCCCGCCGAAGGCGGCGTTGTCGTGATCTGGACGGCCGAGGTCCACGACGGCGCGACGTTTTGGCGCGCCGAGCTGGTGCGATACGGAGAACCCCTCGCGCTGGTCGTCGCGCCGAGCGCGGGGCGCTGGACGGCGCGTTGCGGGTGCGGCTCCACACGCGATCTCGCCGAGCACGGGGACCTGCTGACGGTTGAAGCTGACGTCGAGCGGGCGAAACGGTGTGCCGCAGGCTGGGCCGAAGGGATCTGAAGACCCATGCCCAAGCCCCCACGCCCGATGCGATCGCTGTCCCACAACGCGGAGACCGAGCGCGCGCTTCTCGGCGGTCTCCTGCTCGACCCGAGCCAGGTGCGCGCCGTGGCCGAAAGCCTGCGGTCGACGGACTTCGTCCGCCCGGCCCACCAGCACCTCTTCGTGCTCGTCTGCGAGCTCGCCGCGCGTGATGGACACCTCGATCTCGTGACCCTGACCGACGAGCTGAACTTACGCGGGGAGATGGAGCAGGTCGGGGGGATCACCTACATCCTCACGTTGCTCGGCGCCTGTGCGAGCGTTTCAAATGTCCCCCAGTACGCGGCGCGCGTTCGCGAACACGCCGAGCGGCGGCGCCTGGAGTTGGCCGGTCAGCGCATTGTCGAGGCGGTCCAGGACGGCCATACCGACATCGGAACGATGCTCGAGGGGGCCCTGAAAAACCTCTCGACGATCGCCCGGCCCGACCGAGGGGCCGCGGCGCTGCCCTGGGTCCATCCGGCCGGGACCTGGCTGACCGAGGAGCCGCCCCGCCGGGCGTACCTGCTTCATGATCGTGACCCGACCGTAGTGGGGGATCGAGGACTCGGGATGTTGCCGCGCGGCAAGGTCGGCATCCTCGCGGCAGCGGGGGGGGTCGGGAAGACCTACGCGCTGTGCGGGCTGGCGCTGGCTGTCGTGACCCGTCGTCACTGGCTCGGGCACTTCCCGGTCGGTGAGTGCCACGGCCGCGCCGTGCTGGTGCTCGGCGAGGAGGACCCGGCCGAGCTGCGCCGCCGGCTCCACGTCCAGGCCCGCGCGATGGACCTCGGTGCCCCGGACGCCGCAGCCGTCGCGGGCATCCTCGCGCTGCCAGGTGCTGCGCTGGACTCGCTCGCACTCACCCACCCCGAGGAGCAGGGCGGTGTCGCAACTCCGTTCGCTGGAGCGTTGTTCGAGCATCTTCGACGGATCGCAGAGGACGCCGGAGTAGGCTGGGACGTGGTGATCTTGGACCCCCTCTCGCGCTTTGCCGGTCCCGACGTCGAGACGGACAACGCCGCCGCGACCCGGCTCGTCCAGGTCCTCGAACGCTTCACGCAGCTCCCCGGCAACCCGGCCGTCCTTGTCGCGCACCACACGACCAAGACCAGCCGGGCGGACGGCACGCCCAACGAAGCCACCGCAATCCGGGGCTCCTCCGCGCTGGTCGACGGGGCGCGGTGGGCCGCGAACATGGACAGCGTGCCCACGGTGCGCGGCGGCCCCGGGCACGCCCGCATCCGGGTAACGAAGTCGAACTACGCCGCCTTCCCGAAGAGCGTCCCGTCAGACGGCCTCCTGCTGACCCGCGTGGATGGGAGCGGCGGGTTGCGCGTGGCGACGCGCGAGGAGGAAGAGGCCCTCCGCACAGCACTCGCCGCAGCGAAGGATCCGGAGCGAGGCGGACGACGGAGCCTCGCGTGAGCTGGGACATCATCGATGCCGTCCGGGGGCGGAGCCTGTTCGGCAGCAGCACCGACATCACGCAGATCCCGACCGCGCTCGCCATCGTCGCCAGCCCACCGATCCTGGACGACACCGGCGCGCGGGACACTACGGCCGAGCGACGCGCCTTCGGAAATGCCGGCGCTAGCGAACTCCACTTCATGGGCGTCTGCCTCCTCACCGTGCTCGCCACGCCCGACCCGCACGCGCTGCACCACGCCATCGCTCGCACCGTCCTCGCCGAGCTGCGCGTCGATGATGTGACCGCGGTCGACCTGCTGGCCCGCGAGCTCGCCGTGGCGGCCGGAGGCCTTCAGCGTGCGCTCCGGCCAGACCAAGCTGAGGTCCGGCCCGCCTCCGATGCCGCCATCGACGGCATATTCCACTACGACGCGCTCGCGGCCGACTGGGTCGAGCGCAGCTACGGAGCGTATGGCGCGGCCTACGCCGCCGAGGTGCGGACCAACGCGCGCGCCCGCTGGGAGGCGTACACCCGGCGCAACCCGCTCTTCGCGGGCATCCTCCCCGGCGACGCCCCACTGTTCGTCCTCTGGGTGGACCCCAGCGAGTTTCCGTTTCCGGCGCGCTGGCCCCTGGGCTTATGCCGCGACGTCCTCTGGCCCGGTGTCGTACAGCCGAAGATGGAGCGGGAGTTCACGAAGCACGCGCCCGCGCTGCCGCTGGAGGTCTGGACCGCCCAGCACGACGTGCGCCATGCAACCGAGATCCAGGACGCCGGCCACGAAGTCCACGCGCTCAACGACGTCGGCGAGGTCGTCGGCCGCTTCGCCTCCCCCGTACTCGACCAGGCCGCTGTCGAGCTGCTGCGCTCGGGCATCGAACACCTGCCCAGACTGACCGTCGAGCGGCTCCTGCGTGGGTGGGCACGCGACGTCTTCGACCAGGCCCGGCGTGGGGTCAACCCGTTCACGCGGCTTGTCTACGCGGGAGGGTGGGAAGGCCTAGCTGAGCGCTACGACATCAACTCGAAAGATCGCGCGATGCTCCCCGGCATCATCGAGGCGTTGTACCTCTACCGCGGGAGTCGGCGAAGCCTGCCCGCCATCGTGGCGGATCGGTGGCTACGCGCCGCCAGTCCGGGGCGACGTGCCGAGCTGCGCCTCGACATCGGAGAGGTGCTTGCCCCCGGCTACGTCCACCGGCTCCCGTCGAACGTGACCGGCCGCGACCGCTGGCTCCTGCCCGTGCTCGTCGAGCCTTACCTCTTCGGCCGACGCAACGACCATCAGGCGCTCTGCGATCTCCAGTGGGACATCCTCATCCTTTTTCGTGAGCGTGCCGAGCGGCTCAAGACCGGTGGCGTGCCGATCACTGCCTCGGACATGCGGACGCTTGCTGCTCGACGGCACCTTGACGACACGGTGGTCGGCCAGGCGATCCTGGAGTGGAGCTCGCGACCGGACGCCTGGCTGCGGCCCGCCGCCGCAGGCCGGTACACGCTCATGGACGAGAACGCGAACGCCCTCCTCGTAGAGGCGGCAAACATCACGGAGAACGCCAGAAAAGGCGGCGCAGCACGAGCTGCGCGGCAACGCCGCGACCCTGACGCACCGAAACGGCTGAAGTAGGTTCTACCAGCATTTCTAACGTTGCTACTTCTACCCCCGGACGTTGCTACTTCTACCCCCGGACGTTGCTACTTCTAATCGATCCCTGAAGCCGTGTTTTCAGTGACATAGAGTCTGTTTCGTCCTGCGGATCGGTTCGTAAAGAACACCGTGTACGAGCCGCCGTCCGTACGGCGGCCCGACACGGCAAAGAATGGTGCCTCGCCGGTCGCCCCGGGCGCCCCACGAGTGCGCGGGGACGACGACTTGACCCTCGCGAGTTGATCGATTACGCGAACTGGACACCAACGAGCATCCGCTATGCCTCAAGCGTTCGACGCAGCCTACGCCAACGTGATCGACCAGGGCGCTGATCCGACCGGTGTCGCTGATTCTACGACTGCCATCCAGGACGCGATCGATCTTGACTCTGGCGCCCGCACTGTGCTGTTCCCACCGGGGGACTAGGTGGCGGTGTTCAACCCAGCGAGGCTCCTTCCACCAGCGGTGCTGTACCGGTTGTTGGTCCTTAGAGATATGTCCGGGACCGCGAAGCGGAATTGTCCGGCATGTGGGTACACCGGGC